>NZ_AAWS01000069.1 GCF_000169175.1 Microscilla marina ATCC 23134 | reverse complement strand
AAACTTAAGATAACTTACCTCACAGTCAGGTAGCCACTCTTGCACTTTTTCTATCTCTGACTTGGGCAAGGGGTTATTGATTATCTCAAGCTGCTTTAGGTGGGTAAGTTGCTTAAATTCCTCAGGAAAACTGGTGATTTTATTATCGTTTAGGTTGAGCGATATCAGCCGGGCAAGGCTGCCAATGATGGGTGGTAAAGAAGAAATTTCGTTGCCTTCAAGCCTTAAAGTATATAAGTTGGTAAGTTGCCCCAACACTCCTGGAAACTTTTTCAATAGATTTGTCCCCAAATCAAGGTTAACCAAAGTCTTAAGGCATCCTAGTTTGTCGGGGAGCACACTCAAACTATTATTGCTCAAAATAAGGGTTCTCAAATGCTTTACTTCCCCTATTTGGGGAGGTAATGTAGATAGTTGTTTACCTTCAAAATTGAGTTTGTCGTAGCCATCGAGCAAAAAAGGCAAATGCTGTAAACAAAGTAACGGAAACATGGAACACTCCATAGCAAAATGTTGATTTACGGTATCTTTATTCCAATTGGTAAGCATCTTAAAGGCTAACTCAGGGGTGTCAGAAAAGAGCAATTGTTTGATGTGACTTACATCTTCGAGTGTATTGTCTTTCATAATATAAGTGATTTAAGTTGGGTTCATATTTTTTGTATTAATCTTTCCTTTTAAACAACCCTTTGAGTTCAAGGCTCACCGTTTCGGGTTGATAGTCAAACTTTAGTACCCAAAAATACTTGTCTATCCAAACCTCCCAATGTTGGTTCGCAAGCTTTTGGGCAATCATTCGTGGGTGGGCAAGGTTATCGTACAAGCTTTGCGAACCAAACTCAGTAGCACTCAGTTGGTGTGCCAGTATCTTGGAGCTCATTATCTCTAGGTGACGCAAAGGATTTACTGTAAAAATATGGTTCCAGGCGCTTACCTTAGAGGGGTTCAAGTTGATGCTTTCATTTTTTACTTCTACCTTTTCGTATTCACTTATTTTAATGGGGGCGTTTGTCGCGTGCAAACGCAGCTGATACAAGCGGTAGTTTTTGATTGTCTTGGCGTGGTCATTATAAAATTTTTGCAGCTTTTGGTTCAGTTGTTCAGGCACTGCTTGGGGGCGGTTGCCAAACCAGCTATACAAGATCTTGCTTTTTAGCTGAGCCAAATCTTGGTAAAGGCTATAGCGAAAGGTGGCAAGTTTTTGCTCAAATTTACGCATTTTGTTGTCTTGGCTTTGCCCTTGTGACAATACCACCAATACCAACAGAGAAGTCAATATAGTTTTCATACACGGTGTTTGTTTGCTTCACTGCAAGATATGGGCTTTGGGCAATAAGACAAACTTTTTTTGTTTAGCCATCGGTTATAAAGCTGTAGTGTTTGGTGTTGGGCATTATTGAGTCACAAGACTTTAGGGGCAAGCAAAGACTCATACCAAAAACCAAAACTTTAACTTCCACGTTTACAGCATTTTCAGGCAACAACAGTTTTGTATACTTCATGAATACGCTCACCAATCAAAGAAATCGCACTTTTCGCCCTGCCAACGCCAACGATTTGGCAAAATTAAGAAAGGGTAAGTGGTCAAATTATGATGAAAAATCACAAGAAGGGGTTCACCTTCGTGGAAAGCCCTATAAACTCAGACGTGGGCTTACTTTTACCCCCTTTGCCAACCCTACCCCTTGCAATGCCCATTGTGGTTTTTGTTCGGAAGAACTTCAGCGTAAGCACCAGAAAAATTTGACTTCTAAAAATATTATCAAAGATCACGATCGGTATTTTCAGGCACTTGCTGCGGTATTTAACGACTTAAGAGTAGTAGAAAATATTGGGCTCAGTTTGTCGGGGCTTGAGGCTACCAGTGACCCGGGGTGGCTACTCAAACTATTGGATATGCTACAACAAGACAACGCGCCTCAGTTTAACGAAAAGGTGCTCTATACCAATGCCACGGGGTTACACAATCATCCTGCCTTGATTGATGCCTTGCAAGCAGCCCAATTTGACCGTTTGGAGGTATCGCGATGCCATTATAATGATGAAGTAAACCAACGAGTGATGTATTTTAACCGCAATGAACCTGTGCATAAAAATGAGGTGTATGAACCCCTGATTCGACAAATCAACCCAAAAGTAACAGTCAAAAACTCGTGCATTCTTACCCAAACGGGAGTAAATAGTGTAGCAGAGATAGAGCGTTACCTGGAGTGGATCATAGGCTTGGGAGTTACTGAGGTAGTGTTTAGAGAGTTGAGTATTTTGGATGACACTTATGTAAATAACCGTACCCGACAATGGACAGAACAAAACCGGGTAGCCTTAGATGGTTTACTCGCAGAGATTATGCCTCAACTCGACCAACTCCGCCAACACTGGGCATATCAATACACCCAGGCAGGTTATTATTATTACAATGAGTGTTTTATGTACAGAAATAAGGTAAGGGTAGTTTTAGAGACATCGTCGTATAATGCCTTGATAAGCCGCAACGCCCAAACCATAGTGCAAAAACTGGTGTTTCATTCCAATGGCAACCTTTGCGGCGATTGGGACCCTGATAATGAGGTGCTTGCTAATTATTTTGGGTAAAACAACCAGCTATGCATCACTCTCTTTGTGCTTTTTGGTACAATTCTATCTTTAACTCAATACCAATGTTTTTACGCCTATTTTTAGGAATATAATACTGGGCTTTTTCGGTTTCGTAGTATACGCCCAAGGGCTTCACCTGTATTTGATAACCTTGATACTTGAACAAGCGCTGGGCTTTGTAGATATGATGCAATGTTGAATCAATATTTACTAAACCCTTATTGGGCAGTAAGGTATAATACCCACCCTTTAGTTTTTTCAACCTGCACAAAGTATTGCCAGTAGCGACATAAAAAAATACGCCAGTGTCTTGGGTGCCAAATAAATTGTACACTGCCTGATTTTTTGCTGACAAGTTGTAGGGATTGCTTCTAAAATTTATTCCTCCAGCATTTTTCAAGTAAAACTTAATTGTATTTTGGCTTAAGCCCACTCCTTTCGCCTGACAATAGGCATACAAGGAATCAAGTTTGGGGCGCTCTTGTGTACTGTAGTCTTTAAACAAAGAATCTTTGATCTTTTGTGCTTGCATTTCTTTTTTCAAAAACGGGGCATAAGCAAGATTGAAAGCCCTTTGGTGGCTATCTAATTTTTGCTGAGTATTTTTGAGCACAGGCATCAAAAGCTTTCTTAAACCTTTCTTGCTTTCTTTAAGGTCTTGTGGTTTGCCAGCAAATCTGGCAGTGTCTCGCAATACCTTAAGCAACCTTTTTTCTTTCTTTTCCAACCGTGCCATTTTGACTTTCAGCTCCAACAGTTCTTTAGTGTCAAACAAAGCATACACCTCTCTATGCGTAGTATCGGTAGTGTAGCCTCTCCAAGTCTCAGGCATTACTCTATAAGTGTCGGCAAACGAATATAATGCATACCCTAACAATCCACACAGTCCTGTAACAAACAAAAAACCTGTGATTTGACGCAAAACCCACATCACAGAAAGAGGGTTTGTTTTTTTATGAGGCAAAGGTGTAGTTACTTGCCTTTGGGTGGGTTGTATCAAGGGTGCTCTGCTCGCTTTAGCTTTTTGTGCCAAACCAGTATATGCTCGCCAAAACTGCTCAGTCTCGGTTTGATAAAAAGCCTTCCACAATTGATCGGCTTGTTGCTCTATTGGGGTGTATTTGATGGGGTATTTTGCCATTACTTCGCGATCACTTTTTATAACCTAGCAACGAGGGCAAGTAATGGAAGGTTGCATGATTTGGGAAGTAGTTGGGAGCCTTGACAGGGGGTAAATCCTTAGATATCGCTATCCATCGGCATCTAAGAACTTGAGGCTGTAGAAGCTCCCAACCACCCACTTAATGATAACGCTCAGGGCTAAAAGCCTGCATCTCAATGCTGTTTTTTTGCCCGGCAATACTTTCGGCAATGAGCTTACCTGTAGCAGGAGCCAGACTTACACCCATCATGGCATGACCCGCCGCAATACTGGCATTGTTGAGGTGCTCTACCTTGCCAATGTAAGGCAAACCATCGGGCGAACAAGGACGCAACCCCCGCCAGACTTGTGACTTTTCGGGCAAGTCAACCTTATAAGAGGGCAAGTACTGAGGAATGGCCTTGGCTATGCCTCCTACCCTACGCAAATTGATGCTTTCGTCAAACCCAGTGATTTCCATAGTTCCACCAAAACGAACCTGTCCTCGCATAGGAGTTACCGATACTTTGGCTTCGCAAAGAATAGAAGGGGTCTTTATGTTTTGGGTAGGATGATCTTTTACCATAAAACTATAGCCTTTGCCAGCTTGCATGGGCAGGTTTAAGTTCATTTTTTTTGCCAACGTAGTAGACCATACTCCAGAGGCTATTACATACTCGTCGCCTTTGACCAGTCCTTTTTTAGTCACCACCCCCAACACACTTTTACCATTGAGTTGAATGTCTTCTACTGGGGTATTTTCCAAAATAGTCACCTTGTTGTCTTGCAAATACTTGTGCAGGCTTTCTAACAACACTTGAGGCAGTAAGTAAGCATCACCCGGATAAAACACCCCACCCAACACATCAGGCAGTGCTTCTGACTCTAGCTCGTGCAAAGCTTTGCGGTCAAGTATTTGGGTTTCTATGCCTAGTTCGTTTGCCTTATGAGCAATCTCTATTTCTTCTTCGCCCACTTTTTCGGTTTTGTACAACATCATCAGCCCCGAAGACTCCAACCCAAAATCGGTCAATGCCTGGTCTTGCTTAAGATCTTGATAGAGTTGTCGGCTCAGTAAACCAATATTGCGCAAGTGGGGCATTGCTTCTTCTACCTTTTTAGCAGTGGCCGCTTTGTAAAACTTCAGCCCCCAATTAATCAAACTTTTGTTGAGGCGTGGGCGAATATAAAAAGGGCTCTCTGCATTGAGCATCCAACGAACGCCTTGTCCTATAATACCAGGAGTTGCCAATGGCACAAAATGGCTGGGTACAATCATTCCGGCATTACCAAACGAACAACCATCTAAAATAGCGTCGCGTTCAATCACTGTTACCTCATGCCCATCTTTTACCAGATAATATGCCGTGCAGAGTCCTACTACTCCACCTCCCACGATGATTACTTTCTTTTTGTCCATAATTTCTTTAGCTTTTAGTTGCAAGCTACAGCAGGAGCAAGCTTCAAGCGACAAGTCACAAGTGCCTCTAGTCTTACATACAGCTAACAAGTGCGGGTATAGATTCACAGTAAATCACCAATAGTCAGTGCTTTTACTAAGCTTACCATTACAAACTAGTTTTTTATTAACACTTACTTCGCTTGTGGCTTGTCGCTAATTGCTTGAACCTTGTATCTTAAATCACCTGAAATCCAAACGCATAAGGGTCATCCTCATCGTCTATGGTAATGGTATTGTGTCCATAAATACGCGCCCAGCCTTCTATGCTAGGAATAATAGCCTGATGGTCACCTAGCTTTACCACGTCTTCTACTCTGCCAATAAACTGGCTGCCAATGATACTTTCATGGATAAATTTGTCCCCTTTTTTGAGCTTGCCCTTCGCAAACCATTGCGCCATTCGTGCCGAGGTACCTGTGCCACAAGGTGAACGATCAATTGCCTTATCGCCATAAAAAACAGCGTTGCGAGCGGTGGCCTCCGCCGATGTAGTGTCACCCGTCCACAACATGTGGCTTATACCGTTGATGGTGGAGTTTTCGGGATGAACAAATTCATATTTTTCGTTCAAACGATCGCGCACCACCCTGCTCCAGGCAATCAATTCTCCGGCAGTATAAGCATCAATGCCTTTGAAATTGGGCTGAGAGTCTACTATAGCGTAAAAGTTGCCCCCATAAGATACATCTACTGTAAGTTCGCCCAAGTCGGGGCATTCTATGGTCAGGTTTTCGGCGGCAAGGTATGAAGGAATATTGGTCAGCTTTACCGATTTCACTTTATTGCCTTCCTGTTGGTATTGCACCAATACCAGTCCAGCGGGGGTTTCCATACGTACTTCGCCTGTTTTTTTGGGGCTTACCAAACCTTCTTCTATGGCTATAGTAATGGTACCAATGGTACCGTGCCCACACATGGGCAAACAACCACTGGTTTCGATAAATAAAACGGCTACATCGTTGGCGGGGTCTGAGGGGGGAAATAATATACTGCCCGACATCATGTCGTGTCCTCGTGGCTCAAACATCAATCCTTTGCGGATCCAATCGTACTCTTTTAAAAAATGTTGTCTTTTTTCGCTCATATTGGCGCCTTCCAGCGAAGGTCCGCCACCCGCTACCAACCTTACCGGGTTGCCACAGGTATGAGCATCTACACAAAAGAAAGTTTTTTTCATTATCAGTTTTTTAGTCGATAGTTGGTAGCTATTACAGCCTCAAGTCCTTAGATACCGATACATATCAGTGCTTTAAGCAACCAGTCGAAGACTGCTTTACAAGCTTCCATAGTTTTATACCACGTTGATTTTTAGTGATTAATAAAATCTGTCGTTGGAAGGTAAGTTTCAATTCTTTAAGATACCAGATATATAAAAGTGCAACAAGTAGCCAGCTTTAGCCTGTGCCTCAAGCGACTATGGCTTTTATAGCACCTTGATTTTTAGTGATCAATAACACCCATATTTACAAACCTGTTACAGTTCTTAGTTCCAAATTAATAATATACAATTTTTTACGTAATTATAAATTTGATAACTGGAAGTTTATCGTACTTCTCATATTTGAAAAATCAATACGCAACTGTCAGCTTCTAATCCTTGTGGGGGGCTTTAGCAATGAAACGACCTGTAAGCTACCTCATGATAAAAACATCTCAGGGCAATGCCTGCCCTGGATGTAAACTAAGGTATCACTATAATATATATACAAGTTTAATTAAAGCGGCTATTCTGCTTACTCACTCATTTGCTGGCTTATGCTTGTTCAGCCAGTACAGAAATTGCCTCGTTTGACCACTTCCCGTCTGTTAAACGCCATATATTCAACGGGTTTTCGTCTTGTAATTCTTGCGGTAATAAAGCCTGTGGGCAGTTTTGGAAAGCTACCGGACGGGCAAATCGTTTGATGGCATCGGTACCTACCGAAGTAAATCGGCTATCGGTAGTAGAAGGGAAGGGACCTCCGTGATGCTGCGATGGGCACACTTCTACCCCAGTAGGCACGCCATTGTAAATTAAACGTCCTACGCGGTCTTGCAGCCCTGCAATTATCTCTTTACACTCAAGTAGTTCTTCGTCTTCACCCATTACGGTGGCAGTGAGTTGTCCTTCCAGGCTTTGGATCGCCTGCGCTAGTTCTTCGCGGTTTGCACATACTACCAGCAAAGAATAAGGACCGAACACTTCTTCGTGCAAGGCTGGGTTTTTCAAAAAATCGGCACCACTTACTTTGGCCACTACCGCCCTGCCTTGGTTTGGCTGGCTGCTTTGGTCGGCTTGTGCCACTATTTGTACTTCGGTTTGTTTCAGGGCTTGCTCAGCTCCTTCATCAAAAGCTTTGGCTATGCCTTGAGTAAGCATAGTAGCAGGGGCAATGGCTTGTACTGCTTCACCCAATGCGGTTTCAAAAGCAATCAATTCGTCAGAAGCAACTCCTAACAGTAATCCTGGGTTAGTACAAAACTGTCCGGCTCCCAAAGTGATAGAACCTGCGTACTGCTGGGCTATTTGAGCCCCACGATTGCGTAAAGCCTGGGGTAATAATACTACGGGGTTTACGCTGCCCATTTCGGCAAATACGGGAATGGGTTGAGGACGTTGTTGGGCAAGCTGATACAATGCTTTGCCACCAAAGCCTGACCCGGTAAAGCCTACTGCTTGGGTAACGGGGTGTTTGACCAATGCTTGTCCTACCGAATGCCCACTGCCGTATAGCATAGAGAAGGTGCCATTGGGCATGTCGCATCTTTCGGCGGCTTTTATAACGGCGGTAGCTACCAATTCGCTGGTACCTAAATGTGCCGAATGAGCTTTTACTATTACTGGGTTACCCGCAGCCAGTGCCGAGGCAGTATCGCCACCAGCCACTGAAAATGCCAAGGGGAAGTTGCTGGCACCAAACACTACTACAGGGCCTATAGCCACTAGTTGCTTGCGTAAGTCTACTTTGGGGATGGGTTGGCGCTCAGGTTGGGCGGTGTCTATGCGGGCATCTACCCACGAGCCCTCTTCTACCAATTGGGCAAACGCACGCAATTGGTTCATGGTACGTCCACGTTCGCCTATGATTCTGCCTTCGGGCAAACCAGACTCGATACAGGCTCTTTGTACCAAAGTATCGCCTAGGGCTTCAATTTCTTCGGCAATGGCACGCAAAAATGCGCCTTTTTGCGCTCCAGAATATTTTTTTAATTGTTGGAAAGCCTCGCTTGCCAACTGCATAGTTTGTTCTAGCTCAGAGTTGGTAGCAGTGCTAAAAGCCCCGGTTAAAACCTCATTGTTGGCGGGATTAAAAGCTTGCTGTTGTTTCTGTCCTTCATCAGAACGAGTGTTACCTATGAAATTTTTTCCTTGTATATTTTCTTTTGTCATGGGAGTGAAAAGCTTGTGTTATGATTATTTTTTTACTTATTAGTCATTAGCTGTTAGCCTTCGGTATTTTCTCATATTTGCAAATTTGGCCATAGTTTAGAACGACAGGGGGCTGAATGCCACCTTCTAAACAACCTAATTTAACCATGTTGCTATGTTTACCAAAACCAAGGGCTAATAGCTAAAACTAAGGGTCATCATTCGCTTTGCGAACTATTTAGCAATAAAGCCGTAGACAATTACAATACTTCACTTAGCAAAGTTGGTAGCTCAGGACGATTGGCAAGACCTGTTTCTATGATTTTGATCACACGCTCGCGCTCTTCGCCGCTTAGTTTCAAACGAGGCTCTCTTACGTGCTCGGTACCCATTCCAGTCATTGCTTCGGCAAGCTTGATATTTTGTACCAGCTTTTCCGACACGTCTAAGTGCAACAATGGGTAGAACCAACGATAAATCTCTACAGCCTCTTTGTAACGTCCTTCTTGTGCCAGACGGTAAATAGCTACAGTTTCGGCAGGGAATGCACATACCAGGCCAGCCACCCAACCATCAGCACCCATCATCAGACTCTCAAGCGCAAGGTTGTCTACTCCAGAAAGAATCTTGAAGCGGTCGCCTAGTTCATTGATCATGTCTGTCATGTAGCGTACATCACCTGTAGACTCTTTTACTGACTCAAACTTAGGGTTTTGTGCCAGTTCTTTGAACATGTCTATTGTGATCAGGGTTTTGTAAGCCAGTGGGTTGTTGTACAACATAATGGGCAAATCGGTTGAATCTGCCACTTTGTGCAAATAAGTAAGCGTTTCGCGCTCGTCAGAGGCATAACGCATAGGAGGCAATAGCATAAAGCCATCGGCACCTGTTTTTTGTGACTCTTGAGCAAATTCTTTAGCTCCGCGAGTTGTGCTTTCAGCAAGACAAATAATAACTGGGACTCTACCTTGTGCTGCTTCGATCGCACTGCCTAATACTTGCTGCTTTTCAGCAATGTTTAATACACCACTTTCTCCTAAAGACCCGCATACGATAATGCCATCTACTCCGGCAGTAATTTGCTGGTCGATGTTTTTCTTAAGAGTTACTAGATCCAAAGACTCATCTTCGTGAAAATTAGTAGTTACAGCGGGGTAGACTCCATTCCATGTTACTTTCATATTTGTATTTTTATCAGTTATAAAATAATTTTCTATAGTAATTGTGAAAGCAAAAGTAGGGGTGTTTTTTGCCTGTTGCTTACATTTTCTTGACTATTACTAGTACTATATTAACATCAATATAGTATTTCACAACTTTATTATGTTATTTTAATACCAAATTAGCTGTCTGCAGGAAGATTTTACCCGTTTTTAATCACATAAAGTTTAAAAGACTATACTATGAAAGCACTGTATTTTAGAATGCCCAAAACAGAAATTGAGTCATTTAGAGTTCAAATAGACCAAATGCCTTATTTTTATGATACGCTGCATTATCACCCTGAACTCCAGATTACATTGATACTCAAAAGTACAGGTACCCTGTTTGCAGGGGACGGCATCCACCGCTTTCAACCACTTGACATATTAATTATGGGATCCAATTTACCCCATGTATTACGCAATGACCAAGATTACTATTTACCCACAAGCAATAAAGAGGCGCATTCTATTTCTATTTTTCTTAAGAAAGAATCGTTAGGTAAAGGTTTTTTTGACCTCCCAGAAATGCAACCGGTCAAAGATCTGTGGCATCACGCGTCACGCGGTATTCGTGTTACCCACCAGGCTCCTAATGAATTGACTGAACAACTGCGTACTATAGAAGATACTCAAGGTATTCATCGCTTGGTACAGCTACTAGGCGTATTTGAATCGCTCACAAAAATACCTGCCGAAGACAAGGAGTTTTTATCAAGCGCTGCATTTCTCAACCCTCAGAAAGACTCTGATAATCAGCGGTTGAACGATGTAATAGACTATGTAATGAAAAACTACACGAGAGATATTAAGTTGAGCGAAATAGCTGAGGTAGCACACATGACGTCCGAAGCGTTTTGTCGTTATTTTAAGCTGCGTACCCGCAAAACATTTTCGGGTTTTCTCAACGAAATTCGCATTGGAAATGCCTGTCAGATGTTGGTAACAGAAAAGTACAATGTATCGGAGGTGTGCTTTGCATGCGGCTTTAATAATTTATCCAATTTTAATCGACAATTTAAAAAGTTTACGCAGCTTACCCCCAGCCAATACTTAAAAGAGTATTGTTATAAGGATAAAGCAGTACGTTAATTGTTACTAAATAGAAAACGCTGCGCAGGTCTTTGTTCATCAAGGCTTGCGCAGTATTTATATCCCCCCTCTCCTATTTTCAATAAATTTGCTCTTTTTTTATTAATTTTTCACTATGATTTGTAAGTTTAAATTACAACCAACGCCCTTACATGAAAAATTATAGTTTGCTCGTTGTAGACGACGATAAAAATAACCTGATGGTGATGATTCGCTACCTGGAGAAGCATCACAAACCTCAGGTAAATTATGAGTTTTTGACCGCCCCGAATGGCAAAATAGCCTTCGAAATTGCCAAAAAAACCAAACCTGATCTGATTTTAACTGATTGGGACATGCCCTTGATGAATGGTATAGAAATGATTAGGGCAGTGAGGCAATTGCCCGCAATCAAAGAGACACCTATCATTATAGTAACCGGCATAAACGATGCTGCTGAAGATTTAAAACTTGCCCTGGATGCGGGCGCAGTAGATTATATTCAAAAACCTGTCAATAAAATTGAACTCAACGCCAGGGTTTACTCTGCATTGCAACTATATGATGCTTTTAGGACAATTCGGCTCCAAAAAACCGCGATAGAAGAGCAAAAAAAACAAGAGTTAGGCTCCAAAACACTGCAAATTTACGAGAAAAACCAAATACTAAGCACAGTTAAAAGTAGGCTTGAAAATTACTTGTTAGACCTCAAACCTGACGATCGTCCGGCGGGTAAAGCCATTGTTAAATTGATTGAACAAAATATGCACCACGACAATGAGTGGGATGCTTTTAAGCAGCAGTTTGACAAGGTAAACCCTCAGTTTTTTAAGGTATTGGAAGAAAAACACAACGACCTGACAATCAGCGAAATAAAAATGTGTGCTTACATTTATGTAGGTTTAGGCATCAAAGAGATTGCTGATTTTATGCACTTGGAATATGGAGGAGCCAGAGTAAAGAAAACCCGGATTAAGCAAAAGCTAAAGTTGCCTGCCGACCTAAAAATTGATGATTATATCAGGGGGTTGTAGATGGTAAAGCAGCAAATCAGGGAGCGCTCAATAAGTAGAAACTTAACCCACTGATGATCAACGATCAATAAGGTAAGCCGCTTTCGAATGAGCGGTGGATCATTGTTTTATAACTTAAGTATTCTTAAGGCTCCCTGCACCACCAATATAAACACGAAAGCCCCAATAATCAGGTCAGGAACACCTGACTCAAGCCAGTGTACCAATGCCCCTGCCACTATCACGCCCAGATTGATGATGATGTCATTGGAAGTAAATATCATACTTGCCTGCATGTGGGCTTCTTTGCTTTTCGATTTTTGTAATAAATATAAACAAGCTGCATTGCCCACCAGTGCAAACACTGAAACATAAATCATTAGGGTAAAATCTGGTATAGTAGTTCCCCCAAAAAATCGTCTTAAAACCTCACTAAAACCCAATATAGCCAACAACAACTGAAAATACCCGGCAACTTTGGCAATGCGTTGCTTACGTACCAGGCTACCACCTACGGCAAATAAACTTAAGGCATAGACCAAGGCATCGGCGAGCATATCGAGGCTGTCTGCTACCAACCCCATAGACTTGGATATAAATCCAGTGGTGAGTTCTATCAAAAAAAACGCAAAATTGATGAGCAAAACCGCCCACAATAGTTTGCGCTGGTTTTGTGCTTTGGCAAATACCACATTGCCCGCATCTTCAGTATTTACAGGCTGGCTCCCCAGGTTGAGCTTGTTCAATGCCTGGGCTATCTCGTGAGAGTCGCCCTCATGAAACACTTGCAAGGTTCGTTGAGGAATGTCAAAGTCCAGGCTTTTTATGGCTCCCAACCCTTCCAGTTTCATCCTTATCAGATTTTCTTCTGAAGGACAATCCATCTTGCTTATTTTAAAGGTTGTTTTTTTCATGTTGTTAGACGTTTAGACAGCATACAAATGTTTGAGTCCTACGTACACACTCCCTCGCTCATTCTTTTATCTACTGATTTTATAAATCATTAATAATCAATGTGCTATAAAGTCGGTAACAGGCTTGAAGCTTATCGCTAAAAGCTTAAGTAGGAGCTTCTATCTATGCCACCAGTACTCTATATCTAAACACAGGTAAAGCCATCCATACTACTGTGACTGCTCATCTATCAATGTTTGAAAGGCTTGCCAACTGAGCGTAGCGCATTGTTCACGGCTAGGAAAGTGCTTTGCGGCGGCAAAAGCTTTAAACCCTTCGGGTATATTGGCGGGGAGTTCACCGTTTACCACTTGCATAAATGTTTCTATCAGTGTTTTTGCCTCGGTCAGTGTTTTGCCCTCAATGGTTTGCAACAATACTGAGGTAGACGCTTTGGACACCGCGCACCCGTAGCCGTGAAAAAACGCTTGTTGAATCACTGCTCCTTCCAATGATATATACAATTGGAAATGATCGCCACATAACGGGTTGTAAGCTTCTGAGTGTAGCGGCAATTCTTCAGCTTTTTTAAAATTGTGAGGGGTTTTGTTGTGTGTTAAAATGACACTTTGGTATAATTCGGTTAGTGACTTTTCCATAAAACAATCGTCAATATTTTTCCTTTACGTTACAAAAAGAACCTTTCATAAACTCAAACCCACCGTTCATAAACTCTCTATTGCCGAAACCCGTAAGTTTCGCTTCCTTTGTTAAGTAAAACTACAAAAATAACCTAATCCATAGAACTTCGTCTTTGGGCACTGTGCTTCTTCAAAAAATAGTTCCGTGGCTCTGGCTACGCAAAGATTAGCTGAAGCAGAGCTCGGCACAGTACAACTGTAGCCTCGGTTTTTTTCATTGCTCAGTACACAAATACTGTTTTCTTTTGGATCACTTTATTTTTTCCGTTTTGCTAAGGACATATACAAAAGGATTATTTTTTGATTGGGGAGCTAACCTCTCTGGTCGACTATATATAAAGTATCAAAGAGCAACATTTACGATCATCAGCGCAAGCTGGTGAATCAACAGTAGGGTGTTGAATAGTTTTTTTTCAAGCAAATATTCTCAAAATTGAGGATATTTGCTTTTTTGTTTGAAGAGGTTTACACCAATTTCAGCACTTCGTCTACAATTTGCTCGGTGGCTTTGGGTTTGCCCAGTTGCCGAATGTTTTGCGCAAGTTGTTGCTGATGGTTTGTATCTTGTAGCAATGCCAGCGCAGCATCTACCAACAAGTTTTTGGCGTCGCTATTTTTGATGTGAATGGCTGCATTTTTTTCTTCTAATGCCAACACATTTTTGGTTTGGTGATCTTCGGCAGCAAACGGAAAGGGTACCAAAATAGCGGGCGCGCCTACCAAACATATTTCTGACACAGCCAATGCACCTGCTCTCGACACAATGATGTCGGCAAGGGCATACGCCAAGTCCATTTCATAGATAAATTCGGTGCGTTTTACCAAAGGATGGCTGAGTAAACCAGCACTGTCGGGGTTTTCTTCAAAAGAGTTTTTCCCGGTTTGCCAAAGCACTTGTGCTCCCGCATTTACAATTTTATGCAAATCTTTTGAAATGCTCTCGTTGATGCTTCTCGCTCCCAGGCTTCCTCCTACAATCAAGATTGTTTTTTTGGCTGGGTCGAGCCCAAAATGCTGAAAAGCAGCTACTCTTTTGGCGGTTACATCTAATGCCAAAATATCTTTGCGTACCGGATTGCCCGTGTGCACTAACTTTTCGGCGGGGAAGTATTTCTCTAGTCCTTCATATGCCACACAGATGGTATTTACCCGTTTTGCCAACCACTTGTTGGTAAGTCCGGCATAGGAGTTTTGTTCTTGAATAAGGCTGGGCACCCCCATACGAGACGCCACATATAACAAAGGACCACTGGCAAAACCACCCACTCCTATGGCTACATTGGGCTTAAATTTTTTGATAATGCTGCGGGCTTTGAGCAGACTTGAGGTAAGCTTGAATGGAAAGCTCAAATTATCTACCGAAAGGCTACGCTGAATGCCACTGATCCACAGCCCCTCGATGGGATAACCTGCCTTGGGCACTTTTTCCATTTCCATTTTACCTTGGGCTCCTACAAACAAAATTTCGGTGTTGGCGTGGCGTTCTTTTAATTCGTTGGCTATAGCAATGGCAGGGTAAATATGTCCTCCGGTGCCTCCTCCACTGATGATGGCACGTACAGGCACTTGATTACGCGAGTTTTCTTTTGGCATTTCCTGTTCTTCCTCCTTTACCTATTTTTTCAATATCTTCGTCTACTTCTCCCCTACTAATGCTCAACACGATGCCCAAGGCCACTCCGGTAAACAATAGCGAGGTTCCTCCCATACTTAACAAAGGCATGGGCATACCTGTAATGGGCACCAAACCTACCGACACTGCCATGTTGATTAGTGCCTGAATGACTATACTGAAGGTGAGCCCGGCAGACAGAATTCCCCCAAAGGGGCGTTTACTGTTGGCCATTACCATCATACCCCGGTAAAGCAGCACCAGGTATAACACCAACACCAGCAAACCACCCAATAAACCGTACTCTTCGACTATGATAGAGTAAATAAAATCGGAATAAGGGTTGGGTAAAAAGTTCCGTTGTACACTATTGCCTGCACCTACCCCTGTAATGCCTCCGGTAGCAATGGCAATGTAGGATTGCTGCGCCTGAAACGGAATTTCGCTAGAATTGTACTTGGCATTGATCCGGCTTTTGAATGTGCCAGAGCGTTGCCCCATATACAGGGCAGCAGTAATGGATATAAAGCCTACCACTACCAACAACGCTAAATAATTGATTGGTACGCGTCCGATAAACATTAAAATCAAACAGGTAAGGAATAACAACAACGCACTTGATATATCGGTAAGTCCAATTAAACCACATATAATGCCCACCCAAAACAAAATGGGCATAATGGCATCTTTAAAATCGTCTATGCTGCGTTGGCGTCTTGCCAACATACTGGCAAGGCTCGCCAACAAAGCGAGTTTTGCCAAATCGGAAGGCTGAAAAGACTGGTTAATAATAGGGATGGTGATCCAGCGACTGGCTTCGTTTATTTTAGGTCCAAACTGCCACGAAAGCAAAAGCAATGGCACAGACAACAACAAGGCAATGCGCGATAAACGGGAATAATAGCGATAGTCGATGCGGTGGGTCACCCAAATGGCGATTAAACTGGTAAAGACCAACAAAGAGTGTTTAAACAGGTAATGGCTGTGTCCTTGTTGGTTTTTGTAAGCAATGGTACCAGTGGCACTATATACTACCAATACACTGATAGAAGCCAGGGCTACCACTACCATCCATATAAACTTGTCTCCCTGAAGGTTGCGATCAAACCAACTCTCCTGTGGGTAGTTTTCTACCAACTCTTCCTGATCGTTTGTTTTTGTTACGTTCTCTGATGAAGCTTCTTCCATGCTTTCTATAATTTCATTGATCTGCCAGGCAAATCTTTCATTTCGGTGTCTGTAGCAGGGGCTATGCTGCAGGTTCAAGCTTTAAGCGACAAGCTTCAAGTCCTTAGATGCCGATGAATATCGGTGCTACTCCCTATTTAACTGCGTTGAGCTTATCACATCAAACTGCTGTAGATTCGGTTCACAGGTAGCTAACAAATTCATACTACTATTTAGCAAGCTATGAATTTATTAGATAAAAGCTTGTTCAAAAGCTATTTTCAAACAAGCTTTACTCTACTGCTATGTAAATATCAAGCAAATAATTTATCTCTTCTTTTTACGGCTTTTAAGGCGTACCAGCTTTTGTACTGCCTTTTTGAAACTGTCGCCGCGTTCTTCGTAGTTTTTAAACAAGTCGTAACTTGCACAGGCAGGAGACAACAACACTGTGTCGCCAGGTCTGGCAAGATCAAATGCTTGTTCTACTGCTTCGTTGATTTGCTGAGTACGAATAGTTACATGCACTGTTTCTCTAAATGTGTTGTGTAGCTTTTCGTTATCCAATCCCAAACATATCAATATTTTTACTTTTTTGGCAACCAAATCTCTGATTTTTTCATAGTCATTGCCTTTGTCCACTCCTCCGGCAATCCAAACGAGTTTGCGTTCATCTTCGCCCATTTTTATACTGTCAAGGGCATAAAAAGCAGAATCGATATTGGTAGACTTCGAGTCATTGATAAACTTTACTTCGCTCAATTCGGCTACCTCTTCCATACGGTGGGGAGCATTGCTAAAGTTTTTTAAGCCTTCGTGCAATACCACAGGTGACGCCCCCAGGATATGACAAGCCTGCAGTGCAATCATCGCATTGAAAATATTATGTTTGCCGGGCAAAGGCAGGTCTGCCACTGGCACGGTCATGGTCTTTTGCTCATCACTGCCTCTATCACTGAAATTTAATACAATGTTGCCATTTTCTTCGTCCCAATAAGACAAGCTTTGTTCCTTGGCTTTTTCCGGGTCGGCATTTTTTAGGCTTATAGGCAAACAGTAGGGCAAAGTGCGGTTAGGTGCAGGCTCTTCTCCTTCGCTAACACCCACTATACCTTCGGTTATCTTTTGCAACCTTTCGGTTACATTGGCATCATCGATATTATATAAAAAGTAATCTTCCGGAGTTTGTTTTTGGATTACCTTAAACTTAGAAGCAATGTATTTATTGATGTTGTTTTCGTAGCGATCCATGTGGTCTTCGGTAATGTTGATCAGCATAGACAAATGAGGACGAAACTCATAGCAATTGTCTAGTTGAAAACTGCTTACCTCCACCACAAAAAAGTCGTAGGCATCGTCTACTACCTGTTTGGCAAAGCTTTCTCCTATATTGCCTGCCAACCCTACCTTAAACCCTGCCTGTGTAAGCAAATGATGGGTAAGCAGGGTGGTGGTAGACTTACCATTGCTGCCAGTTATTCCAATCATTTTGGCTTTGGTATACCTTGCAGCAAACTCTATTTCTGAAATAATAGGAATTTGCTGACGGGTTACTTTGCGTACCATAGAGGCGTTTTCAGGAATACCAGGGCTTTTAATTACCTCATCGGCTATCAAAATAAACTCTTCAGTATGTCCTTGCTCCTCAAAAGCAATGTCATTATCTATTAGGGTTTTGCGATAATTTTCCTGCAAAATAGAGCTATCCGACACAAACACATCAAAACCTTTTGCTTTGGCAAGCAATGCGCTTCCTACGCCACTTTCGGCACCTCCCAAAATCACGATTCGCTTTGTTGCGTTTTGTTCTTCTGTTGTTGTTTGATTATCTGCCATTATGTTTATTAATTATTTGAGCGACAAGTTCTTAACTAAAACTAATGAGGCAAGTGTTATTCAACAAATCCAGTATTTTAGACTTTGCCTCTTAGGAATGGTGTAAAAATAAATTTCTATAGTTTAATAAAATATTTTGTTGCTAGACGCGGCAAAAAATAGCCGAATAGTGCTGCTATTAGCCAATTTTTTAACAAAGTATAGCCTCAAAAGATGAGATTAAGAATGTAAATTTATTTTGGTACCATTCCTTATGGTGGGTTGGTCTCTAAAAACACAAATATCTTACCACCGGCTGAGTCAAATTTATCACAATATTTAGAATTAGACACGTGATTGGAAAAATAAGTCGCGAATGCCAACTCTCTCCCATTAAAAAAGCCCAACCGTTTATTTAAAAACAGTTGGACTTATCACCCAATACACTGGGTATTTGGGTGACTACATGCGCTAATCAGACAAAAGTATTTAAAGTTGTTTGAATAACTTTGTTGCCTTTTTCTGGTAAAAATTATCCTCTTTCATTAGTTGCTTCAACACACTTTTGCATTTGTCTACTTGCTTGTCTGCCAAAAATGCCAGTGCCAGATACCACAATGTTTGTTTCTGATAACTAGCCGACACCTGGTCTTTCAATGCCTGAAAACGCTTGATGGCTTCAGGAGCATTGCCATTGCTTAAGTAAGACATTGCCAAGTAAAAACTGACTACCTCGGTAGGCTTTTTCTGGGCTATGGCCAACAATTGGTCAATGGCAGCAACATAATTTTGCTGTTCGTACACAAGCAGCGCTTGTTCTAATGGCTTTTTTACGGCACCGTTGCGCACTATAGGCGCAGCTACATTAGGATAAGGCTCAAAATAGCTTATAAAAAGTGTTTCTGGTGAAGTTTCCTTGCGGATAAAAAACCAGCCTGCCGTACATATCAATACAATAGCGGCAGCAATACTGACTATACGCCAGTAAGAACGTCCCAAGCGAGGATTCTGACCTTCAGAACCCTTGGCTTCTTCATCGTGAATGACTGAAAATATGTGTGAGGGTAAAGGTGCTGCATTGGCTATACCCTGTAGTTCTTTTTTTAGTCCAGACCGACCAAATGCACGAATGGCAATCAGCAGGTCTTTGGCTTCATTTACCTCCTTGGCAAACGCTGCATCTGATACTAACCTAAGCTCAAACTTGGTTTGCTCCTCGGCAGATAACTTTCCCTCAATATATTTTTCAATCAATAATTGGTTTGTATTACTCATCTTAAATCTTCTTTCAAACCTGTTTCTTCTATCCCGGATTTTAATCGCTTCATACAGCGGTTTTTCTGAACTTTGACCACATTTTCTGATTTGTACCCCAGTTTTTCCACAATTTTTCTGATCGACAATCGATCATAGTAATATAATTTCAATATGGTTTGACAAGGTTCCCCCAAAGCCTTGATTGCCGCCAAAATATTGGATTGTTGTTCGCTCAGGGCTATTTTCTCAAAGGCTATCAGCTCATCGTCTTCCACGTCTTTTATGTGCTCTATGTCAGCCGTCTGATTGCTTTTTTTCTTTGCCAAGCTCAACAATATATTTTTGCCAATTGCAAACAAATAGGTCTTTGGTGAGCAACTCAACTCTTGCACCTTGTTTTTCATTATATTTTCATAAAAAGCAATGGTGGTATCCTGGTAAGCATCTTCTGCTTCTTGCGGGCTACAATAAAAATTTTTGATCGCCCACTTTATAAAATCTACCCGGTATTGTTTATATAAATTTACAAGTGCTTCACGTTTTCCTGACCTGATATTTTCAATAATTTCTTTGTGCATTAGTTATTTATCTATATGTTTTCGATAAGATAGGTTAGCGTTTGTCATATTATTTAGGTGAAAACCTGGTTTAAGACAAGGTAGTTTTTATGAGAGATTGACTATAACACCCCGAAGTTGCATGCTTTCACAACAAATATTACAACCTTTTTAGTGTTTCTAAATACCATTTTTGTTCAACTCATTGCAGTAACAAGGCAACACTATGTCAAATCTATTGCAATATTACATAAGTACCACAGTTCATACAAAATTTACCAGTATAGAATACACCTCCTTTATCTTTTTGTACAACTTCACTTATTCATATTTTGTTAAACCTGCCCCACCCATGTTACCTTCACACTTAGAAGCCTCGACAAGGTTCTAGCAACTAGGTGCAAGGTTCTAGGTACACCTTGTTCCATAGGCAACTAACAGGGGGCAAGCTTTAAGCGATAAGTCGCAAGTCCTTAGATACCGATGAATATCGGTGCTATTCCATAGGTAGCTAACAAATTCATAGTATATTTATTTTCAGCGGGTTATGAATTTGTTAGTTAGAAGGCTGATAAAGTACTGGCAGTACCTATGGCAAATTCATTACAACCCTCTCCAGTAAAAATGCTTTAAATCTGCGCTTGAATCCAAGAATCGGGGTTGCTGCTTGATCAAAAAGATAAAAATAGGGGAAATTATAGGTAAACAATCAGAAAAAAACGTAGTTGTTTTAAGACAAGGTGTAGTCATACTCAAGGTTTAGTGATCTGCTCACCCCGTGAATGGGGTTACTTTTGGTGGGCTCCTACACTTAGTTTTGGACACCTATTTTGAATATTGTTACTTAGTTTCAATGACAAGTTAGCATTGCTGCGATTGACTTCGTAACTTTGTTTCTATTTTTACTTAACTTACCTATTGATACTAAAATGCCTCATGTTGGTGGTTCAACAACAACTCAACAGTTTTCTGAATGAATAACAAAAACCTACATAAACTACTTCTTAAGAATCCTCAAAAGTTTATTGCATCTAATGAAATCCAGGAAATCATTAGAAAAACAGCCTATAAATTCACTAGCCGAGGGGGCATTTACGGTTTTTCAAAGGATGACCTGACACAGGAGATTTTGTATGTTATTTTAGAGAAAAAAATTGGTTATATCGCCCAAAACTATAACCCTGACATTACGAGTATTCAGGGCTATATGAGCAGGGTTGCGTTCAATATTTGTCTGGAGCTACTCAGAAAACAACAAAACAAACCTGTATTTAAAAACAGTTTGGATACTGATACTGAGAACTTGTTGATCAACGAACGTAATGACACTACTCCTGAATCTAGTTTTATAGAAAACGAGATAATAGAAAGAGAAGTAGAGCGTTTAAAGAGTTATCTTAAGATGTTTGCAAAATATCAGCATAAGTTTACCCTCTTGCTTAAACTCTACTGTAGAATTATACTGACCAAACAAGATTTCAAGAATTTTGCGGTAGGCTTTTCAAGCAAAGAGCTTGATCTCTATTACCAACAGTTTAACAAAGAATACACTGAATATTCCGACAAAGAGATCTATAAAATCATTACGCCTTTACTGAATAAAGTAGAAACGAAAAAAAATTCCCCTGACTCGATCAGAAAGTGGCTGGATAGTAAAGTCTCTGCTTTAAAAGAAGTAATGAATCAAAGTCCTCATTATCAATATGATACAGAGGCTTTTAAAAATTTAATCAGATTATTGTAAAAAAAACTCCATAACCCAAGCCAAACTTGGGTATATATATACAACAACATATACTATTTTAACCAAAACTGTCCGTTAAGGCGTTTAAAAATAGTATGTGTATAAAGGGGCTCATTCTACGGCTTCTTTATAATCAAATAGAAAGTTAACATTCAAATAGATATATTCATCACAATGTATGTCTATGGTGTAATACACCACAAAAAAGGGTAGTAAATTATAAATAATGTGGCAAAATGAAAGAAAACCATGTAATGTTCAAACAATCAGTATTTTTTGATGATAATGGTGAATTAAATGATACGGGAATTTTATTATATGTTGATGCACTCAGACTTCAACGGGAAAGCGAATTGCCCGAAGATCTGGTAGAACACGTGACTAACTCAGTAAACGACCAAAAGAAAATTTTTGAGTATTATGAGTTTGTCAAAGATGATGACCCCCAAGAGCTTATTCCTCATCCTTATTTTGATAAAAACACAAAAAAAAACACTCCAGTAGTGGGGCTTAACAAATTTCAGGGGCTAGGCATTGCAGCAGCATTATTGCTCACAATGGGGGGAGGGTACTTAGCCACCAAATTTTGGAAATACGACAATGGTAAAACACAAGGTAACCGGATAACAGTTACAGACTCTACTTCAAGTTCAAAGAAAAATATGGCGCCTACGCCCATCAGCGACAAAGGCAAGGTTAAATCCATCAACCAGCAACCAACCACTGATAGTGCTCGCCCAAATTCTAACAACAACTCAAGCAAAGAAACTCCTCTACCCAACAAAAATACTCAACCTATATCGACCCAAACCAACTTATTGGAAAATGAAAAGTTGTTGGCAATGCAACACATTTCTTATTACGACAAACAAATCAATCGTTTAAGTAACAACCGTTCGGGTAGCATAAAGGTAATTGCTCCAGCAATTGATGCCAAAAGCCAAAGTATTTTATTTCAATGGACCAACCCTATACAAGACTCGTTGCGGCTAGAGGTTTTTACTAAAGAAACCGATGATTCGAGAAGAAAAGTATTTATGATTGCTCCCAAGAGCAGCCAATTTACGCTTCCGGCAGGCTTTAAGCCTGGCTTGTATTACTGGGAACTAAAACAAGTAATGAACAATAGCCGGGAAAAAAGGATTGGGCTGGGTAGATTTATAGTAGCCAAATAACCTACATACCATACACTACAAAAAAGCTTGCTGTTTTTTGAGACAAACACAAAAACAGCAAGCTTTTTTTGTGCCATAAGCCCTGTAATTCAGGCATTACTCATCAGGTAACTTTTGCAAAATAGCCTAAAAAAGCCCTCCATTTACTTATTTTCCCCATACAAAGTTTTAAGCGTTGCCTACACTTGCCTTACCTCAATGTATTTTTATTGGCTAAGTAAGCCAAGTATTTTTTGACTAACAGTAGGATTTTTTTATATTAGAGGTACAATCTTTTACGAATTTATAAACTTTTAAATATGTCTCACAAAATGCCTCATTTAATGAGCATGGTTCTCCTACTATGCTTTACTACTTACTTTTTATCTGCACAAAATATAAGCACTGTTGCCGGAGGAGGCACAGGCGCCACTGCCATTGCCAACAATATAAGCGCAATGTCTGCCAACTTAGGCCAAGTACACGGGCTACTATCAGACAATGCTGGAAACTTATATATAGCTTCAACCAACAAACACTATATATTAAAAGTAAATGCCTCGGACGGGAAGATACTGATTCTGGCAGGTGATGGTACCCAAAACTCTACCGGCGATGGAGGGCTTGCTACCAGTGCTAAGGTAGCCTCACCCAGAGGAATATTTCTCGATAAAAACGGGAACCTTTACTTTGCCGAAGGAGGGGCTTCCAAAAAAATACGGAAAATAAATGCTTCGGATGGAAAAATATCTACAGTAGCAGGGGGGGGTGCCAACAACCCTGGTGACGGGGGTGCCGCTACTGACGCGAAACTGAATGATCCTTTTTTTGTATATGTAGACAACGACAACGGAGATATTTATTTTACTGAGTATGCCGGAAACAAAGTTCGCAAAGTAAATGGCTCCGATGGTAAAATATCTACCATTGCTGGAGATGGTACTAATTCTACTACTGGAGACGGGGGACTGGCAACAGCTGCTACTGTAAACAATCCCCTAGGAATATACCTGGATGCTGCCAAAAATATTTACTTTGCCGAATTTGCTGGTCATCGGATTAGAAAAATCAATGCTTCGGACGGAAATATCAACACCATTGTAGGCACCGGAACCGGATCTACTACTGGTAACGGAGCCGATGCAGGCAGTGCTACTATTAATGGGCCTACGGGTATTCATATAGATGTATCTGGAAACTTATACATTGCCGAATTTAGCGGCAATGTAGTTCGTAAAGTAAACGCCTCAGACAACAAAATTAATACTATAGCGGGGGGCGGTGCCAGCGACCCTGGCAATGGTGGATTGGCCACCAGTGCAGTGGTTAGCCTACCGTTTGGGCTTGTAATTGATGCTGCGGGCGACATGTATATACCAGAATTTACAAATGGCAAAATACGTAAAGTGGCTTACCCTGACTTAAACCTTAAAACTACCTCTAGCCTTGCCGTGGGAGCCACGCATGACTTTGGGTCTGCAACGGTGGGTAGCAACACTGGTGCAGTTACTTTTACCGCTGAAAACCTGGGTTCAGGCAATTTAACCCTTACCGGAAGCGCAGGAAGTTTTGCCACGTTGGGGGGAACCAATGCAGGCGATTTCTCTATAAGCCAAGCCAGCCTTACCAGTCCTATTGCCGAAAGTGGTAACAAAACTTTTACGGTTACTTTTACTCCGGTTGCGGCTGGAGCCCGTAGTGCTACACTCACGATCAATAGCGATGATCCCAACGAAAATCCTTATACAATTAAACTTACTGGAACCGCCACTGCCTGTAATGCAGTGGATGCTGGCAGTATAGGCAGTGCCCAAACCATTTGTAGTGGAGGTACACCTGCTTTGCTTACGTCTACTACTGCAGCATCGGGCGGAAATGGGAGTTTCACCTACCAGTGGCAATCTTCTGGCGATGGCACCAACTTTAGCAATGTATCGGGGGCTACCTCAGCTACTTACCAGCCACCTGCCCTCAGCCAAAATACTTATTACCGTCGTACAGCTACCTCAGGCGGAGGCTGTGGTTCGGCAAACTCTGCCAATGTTTTGCTTACAGTCAATGCTCCACAAGCTCCTACTGTAAGCATTACATCTGATGATGCAGATAACACCATCGCCCCTGGCACCAAGGTAACCTTTACCGCTGCCCCTACCAATGGAGGTACCTCTCCTACCTACCAATGGAAAGTAAATGGAACCGACGTAAGTGGGGCTACTGCTGCTACGTTTGAAAAAACAGACCTAAGCAACGGCGATAAGGTGAGCGTTATGATGACTACCTCGGCAAGCTGTGTTAGCAGCAATACGGCTACCTCTAACGAAATTTCGATGACGGTTAGTAGTGGAGGTGGAGGCCCCACGGCATTGCCCAACCAACCCAGCCAAGCCCAACTGAGTGTTTACCCCAACCCAAGCTCCGACAAAGTCATATTAAAGTTTACGGGAAAAGTAAGCCAAAGCCTAGAGGTTTATATTTTGGATGATTTAGGCAGATACTTAGCTACCCATACTGGTAAACTTAGTGCAGGAGTTTTTACAATACCTGTCCGTTATTTACCCAAAGGCATTTACTTGTTTAAGATTCGCCTTGGCAAAGAAACGATCCTGAAAAGAGTCACTAAAAAGTAGTGAAAAGCCTTGACAGGGCGCTAGGGACTAGCCTCTAAGGGCTAGGTACACCTTGTTCTCTGGGTAACTAAACTTTTCATATCACGTTGATTTTTAGCGACTTATAAAAACCATAGTTAAAAACAGCGTTCTACCTAATATTTGTTTGGGCAGCCACCCACAATGAATATTTCAATTAATCCTTATAAATTAAATAATCCTATGTCGACAAATAACAACTTAACTCCACCTTGTTTGGCTTTACCCGCCTCAGACCTTGCCTATAGAGTAACTGCCAGCGGCTTTGACAAACCCTCTGAAGACGATTGGGTAGCTAGTCAAATATACTCTTATGCGGGGGTTTACCAATATGGCTACGCCTACGATGACCAACCACAGGAGAAACCAAAAGACCGACTTGAGTCGGCTTGTCTGATTTACATCGATTATGGAGGCCACCTTACGCTTAGCTTTAGAGGAACTGCTGGCAACACCACCTGTGGAGTCATCAAAGATTGGTCTACTAACTTAGACTGTGATTTGGTAGCCATGAAAACTCCTCAGGGTGAACTGGAGGTACACCATGGTTTTAAAAAAGAATTGGATGTTATTTGGAAAGGAATCATGCATTGGGTGAGGCACTTTGACCCTGAAGCCAAAAGGAAAATAAACATTACTGGTCACAGCCAGGGAGGGGCATTGGCTTTTATTGCGGCAGTTAAACTAGCGCAGGAAAAAACAGACGAAGGCAAGCACTATAATAACATTCAGGGGGTCACCACGTTTGCTGCGCCCAAGCCAGGAGGCCTATCTTTTGCCAAATACTACAATGACCTAAAGCTCCAGAATGAGGTGACTCTAGGCAGTGTGACTGTGCGTTATGAAAATACAGCAGACTTGGTACCATTGCTTCCTCCCAATGTTAATATCAATTATGAAAATTATGAATGGATAAAAAAGATAATTTTTGGGCTGCTTGACAGTGAATATATACGAAATTTGGGAGGACCAGAGTGCAGAGATTATATTACTAAATTAGTCGCACATTTAGAAAAGATGCAAGTTAAAGATTTTCTCAGTGGTTTCTATCCAGTAGGCGATCACTTGTGTTTTATAAAATATAATGGGGATACAAAGATGCTCAACAGAGAGGAGAATGAAGAGTGTATAACTCTGGACTTTTCTAACTGGATGATGAATTTTTGCTATAAATTTGGCATATTTTCACACAGTGTAGAAGCTACACCAAACATAGACTGGGAAGAGATAATCAACAAAATTAAAGAATATGTTTACCCTAAAGTACACCAACTTCTAGAAGCCCACACGCTTCAACCAGGTAATGGCTATATGTTGGCAGCTTGCCCTAATGAAGCCTTTGCTAAAGGCAGTGACGGCAAAGAGTTTATGCACGCATCTAAATCGGAGTAGACTGGAATAAAAAACTTGATCGCAAGATTGATGTGTACTACCAAAGGCTCAGCAATGCCTATTGTTGAGCCCTTGTTTGGTTTTAATACTCACCCAAGCCGCTACTTCACTCAAAAACCTTTCGTTAGGCTTTCTCCCCACCAAAAAACACCTCCATAAAACCTTCTCAAAATAATATTCTGAACTGTACCCAAATAAGCTTTGGTTATACCATACTACGGCAATAACATAGATAAATAATTGCTAAAAAAGAAAGGAGACCATAAAAGTTAAATATACTGATAATTAAGCACATACAGCTCATTTATTAGAATAATACAATACTTCATGAGCTAGTGGCTAAAGAAGAAAAAAAATGACCAGAAAAACGCAAAAAAATCTACTCACCGAAGATTATTCGGGACTCATTTCCTACCTTTGTAACATCAAATGAGAATAAAATATATTTATAAAATATATACATTGTGTATATATGGGTGTGAATGGGGTAGGCTAAGTTTTAGCTCACCAATTTTTTTTGCCCGTATGCCAACCTTTGCTACTACTCACCCAACCTTCCCTTTGATAGCTAATCAGGAAAACCAAAAACTTCATTTTTTTTCAAAATCTTTCATCTGGTTTTTGTCAGATAAAAATAGCAGCTCAAAAAAGTGAATTCCAAATAATATTTCAAATCATCACCAAATAACATTTGGTTATACCGCATTACAAAATGATTATTCATCAAGCATTGCCTCAAAAGGGTATTTACAAAAAAACCTAAATATACTGATTTTTAAGCATATACACTTCTAGCATAAAAATAACACAATACTTTATTAGCTAGTAACTACAGCAAAAAAAAATGAGGCAAAAAAACGATAAAAACCTACAAACAGAAGAATATTCGGAGCACATGCCCTACCTTTGTGACAGCAAATGAAAATAGTAGTATATCGAAAGTGTATTTAAAAGTACTGACTCTGATTAAAATATTGACTTTGATCACAGCACTTTAAGCATACTCTTAAAAATATATACATTGTGTAATATAATTGGATAAATTGGTGAGTTAATTTTTAGCTCACCAATTTTTTTGCTTTCTGCCCAAATCAATCAACGCTTCGCCTTTTCTGCTTGACTAAACTCAGGTTTGAGCCTCTAACTCCAAACAATATTTTAATTTACCCCCAAATAACATTTGGTTATGCTATATGACAGTAATATCATAAATAAATAATTGCTAAAAACAGAGGAAAACCATAAAAGTTAAATATACTGATAATGAAGGACATACAATGCATTTATTAGAATCATACAATACTTCATGAGCTAGTGGCTAAAGAAGAAAAAAAATGGCAAGTAAAACGAAAAAAAACCTATTAACCGAAGATTATTCGGGACTCATTTCCTACCTTTGTAACATCAAATGAGAATAAAATATATTTATAAAAATATATACATTGTGTAATATAATTGGGTGAATTGGTGAGCTAAGTTTTAGCTCACCAATTTTTTTTGCCCGTATGTCAACTTTTGCTTCCCTTTTGAACCTTAAATAAAAAAACGCCAAGCCACAAATGCCGCCTGACGTTTACTACCTGATGTGTATATACTACTTACCTAAACCAACCAAACTTAAAAGTAACTGCACCTACTACCCCGTTGAGGTCAATTTTGCTACCCATATCGGTTTTTACAGCATTGTCATAAAAACCCACTTGGTAGCCACCCGTCAGGGCAATTCTGAAAAAATGGGTCATATTAAGCTCTATGCCCAGTTCAGGCAATAGGGTACCCACCCATTCAGACCTTACGCTGTGGTCGTCATTGTGGTAGTTGGTAAATACAAAATTGCTGTTGCTCTGGTACAAACGTAACGCCCCCAAGCCAGCTTTAAGGCTGGTGGTAATGTGTAGGGCACGGCTTGGGTTAAAAGAATAACCTGTCCAAATGCCTCCCTGCACTAATTTTAGTCGTAGGTTTTCATTGTTTACCATACGCTTTACATTGGGGGTAACTGTAGAAGAACCATAGCCACCTATAAAAAAATTACCGAGCAGCACCCCTCCGCCTCCGCCCATGTTGAGCGTACCTGCACCATCGAGCATGCTCATACTGATGGAAGGCCCACCAAATCCACTGATTTTAATCCCACTCTTTTTGCCAAACAAAGTAGTAGGTTGATTTTGCGCCTGAATGGTAACGATGATAAACAATACCATCCATAAACTTAGGGTGATCTTTTTCATTTTGATACGCTTTGATTGTTGTGTATTGCTGATAAACATGTTTAAAATAAGAGTCTCCATTGTACTAGCGGAAACAGCCCTAGTTGATAGGTAGTTTGAATATCGTTGGCGGTAGTGTTGTACGACCGAGTAAATACATTTTGTTGATTGGTTACATTCTGAATGTCTATAAACCACTCTTGGGTAATACGTTTGCCGTTCATTTTAAATCCTATCTTAAAATCAAACCTAAAATAATCATCCAGCTTTTGCTCGTATGCCTGGTCATACAATAGTACCTCGTCGTTTTGCTGACGTGAAGCTTCCAAATCTATTGGAATAAATCTTCGCCCTCCGGCATAAGTTACTTTCAGGTCAATGGCCAAGGTATTGCGTTTACCTACTCTCCACTCCTTCCCCAGCAGGCCGTTGGTCACAAAATTGCCGTTAAAAGCAGTATTACGCTCTATGCCATCATAGCCTTTGTATTTAGACTCAAAGAGCGACCCGGTAAACAAGAAGTAATAGCCCTTGCTGTAAAACTTCTCCAGGGTAAGCTCTACCCCGTAGTTTCGCCCGGTGCCCCCATTGGTCATATTGTCTAATGTAGGAATACCAAAACCTGCCCCAGCATTTGCCAGCGAAAAATGAGGATAGTCAGCGTCTACTGGCACATCAACCAGCTGTTGGTAATATCCTTCTACTTTCAGGCGTAAGTTAGGAGTCAAAGAATTGTCGTAGGCAAGCACCAAGTGACGGCTTTTGGTAAACTCAAGGTCTCGATTGGTACGAATACCCGTGCCATCTTCCTGGCGAAAATATACTTGCAAAGGTTGCAATTGACTGTGTAGTCCGGCGCCAATGCTGACGGATTGGGTAGGCGTAAAGCTATACTTAAGCCCCAACCTTGGCTCAATCGCATAGGTATTATTGAGCAAAAATTGTTGGTAGTGTACTCCTGCGTTTAGGGTAAATTGATCGTTGAAACGGTGCTGCCATTGTGCATACCCACGCAGCAAACCACTGCCTCCGTTAAAATCTCTGAGTCGGCGAAAGCGGCTGCCTCCATCTACCAAAAAACTATCTACCATTGTAAGCTGATACCAGTCCAGGATCACTCCTATGTTCACGTTATTACGTGCATTTAATTTCTTATTAATTTGTTCACGCAAGGTGTATTTTACCTGTCGGAAGTCACGGGTACCTCTATAAACAAGCGCCTCGACTACCTTGGTGTTGGGGTTGCGGTAAATAGAGTCAATGGTAGTACCCTCGGTAGAGCGTGAAACCGCCAGATTGAGTTGTGAATAAGTGTTTTTGTTGAAAAAATAAAGGTGAGTCAAGCCTACAACACCCATGCTGGTTTTTTGGCGAATGTCGTTGGCACTTTGGCTAAACAAATCGTTAGGGTCAAACTCAGTTTTGCTTGCCAGCAAATCAATATTACTAAAGCCTCCTACCCCAAACACCGAAAAACGCCCTGCATTTTTGGTAGGTACATCTACCTTAAATGACAAGTCCTGGTAATTGGGTATGGCAGTGCCTGTACCAAAACTGATGCCCAGCGCATCAAATACAGCAAGGGTAGAGTAACGATAATTGACCAGATAAGTAGTTTTTGATTTTTTTGAGAAAGGGCCTTCTGCTCCTAACTCTAACCCATTGAACCCCAACTGTGCCATATACTCTCGTTTGGCATTGTTTCCGGTGCGCATCTGTAGGTCAAACACTCCCGATATACCATTGCCATATTCGGCGGGAAATGCTCCAGTCAAAAAATCAGAGTTAGACAAAGTATTGTAATTGAGCATGCTCACCGGACCACCCGTAGTGCCCAACGCGCCAAAGTGACTGGGGTTGGGAATGTCTACGCCTTCTAAACGCCACAACAAACCAGTGGGTGAGTTGCCTCGGATAATGATGTCATTGCGGCTGTCGTTGGCACCACTTACTCCCGCAAAGTTTTGTGCCATACGTGAGGGGTCATTTCGACTACCTGCATAACGCGAGGTTTCTTCTATGGTAAATCCCCTGGCACTCAACAACGCCATTTCATTATTAGTGCGGGTTTTGTCTTTTTCGGCAGTAATTACAATTTCATCAGTGGATGTGATGGCCTCTTCTAAGGCCAGGTTAAGTATGGTTTGCTTGCCCGCATTTACCACTACATTGGGTCTGGTTTGCTCTTTGTAGCCTAAGTAAGACACTCGCACAATGTGTCTACCCAAAGGTACGTTTTCAATAATAAAATACCCATCAGCATCGGTAGCCGCTCCCAGCAAAGGTTTGGTGTCTAAAACAGCTACTGTAGCCCCCACCAGTGGAAACTTAGATTGTTTGTCGAGCACCCTTCCCCTAATGGTTTGGGTTTGTGCCCACACTGCTGTTTGTATGCACAACAAACTTGTAATAAGTAAAAGTAAGCGAGGTGTTTTCATCGTTTTCTATGGTTATTGTATGTAAGTAGTGACAAGTAATTAGCTACAAGCACACTCAAGTCATTCGTAATTAAACTCACTTGCCTTGAGTAAACACCACCATTTTCACGATTCAACACCCCACCAAAAGCAGGAAATTACTATTTTAGATGAATCACAGTGGTGGCGTTGCCTCCTTTGTAATAAAACCGGGCAGCCTCAAACGAGGGCGCGCTGAAGCGAGCGCGGGCATCGCGCGAAAACCCGTAATATTCGGTGGGTATCCCCACCAGGTTTTTATTCATTTTGCCGTCGCTGTTCTTATCGTGGTAAGTAGCGATAGCATAATAGCCGGGCTTTAGATTGCGGAAACGAATCACCACCTGTTTTCCGGTAACAGGGGCAATTTGGGTAGCCACAGCATTCTCAATCTCCAGAAATCCTTCGGCACGGTTATACACTGCCATATAGATTTTTCCTCTCACTGTTCGAATGTCTTTCACACTTACCGCAAGTTCACCACCAAGGCTACTCATTGTTCCCAAACTAAGCCATAGAGTTAGAAAGTAATGTATCATTTGTTTTTATAACTTTTAATTATGTTAAATAAAACCTATACCTATGCTTAAGGTATGCTCAAATTACTAACTAAATCTATTGATAGGCTATTTTGTTTATTTATTCAAAGGTAAGCAATGCACCATTACTAGTGTTATGCCTGAAGAAGAAGTGGAGAATAACAGGGATGAAATGAAAAAATAAAGGGATGAAATGAAAACGGGTGTTTAATTACAATTTTTTCAATTATGAACTGACCATAGAGGGCTCTATGTAAGCTAATTATGCAGCAACACTAAAAAAACGCTTGGCTTTTGGCTAATAAACTTATAACTACTTGTAAACTTATTAGTAGAACAGGGTAAGCCTAGTGGAGGTTATGCCAACATCCCGCTTGCGGGCACCTAAAACCCTGTCATTGCTATGAACCATTAACTACCTGAACTAAAATACCTACACCCCAAGCTCGTCTGCCAAGTCGGCATATTTATCCAAATAATCAGGGTTTGTGCGGTATTTAGACAAACCTACCGTGTCGAAGGCATCTAACCCTTTGGTGGGTACCACCCCCAACCACTCTAACGCCTTGTTGATGGTATCGAAATGAGGGGATACTAAAGCAGTGTTTTGATATACTTGGGCAAACTGATCGCCCACACCACCAAAGTAATCAGTAACTATCACCGCAAAGGTTACAAAACGGGAACAAACAATCATTTGTAACAGTTCTACCAAGGCAAATTCATTGGGATAAATCAGGTGATTTGTCCCTTTTGCAGAGTCAAGCACTTTGGTAGTTTCTAGTTTTTCCTGCCAATAGGCACTATAGTAATGATCAATAAAAAACAAATGTAAATCGAAACCCAACGGTATACCATACAAATCGAAGGTTTCGGCAAGGGCTTGGTCATAGTCTCCTTTAAGCACAATAGCAGTAATGCAGTGTCCCATGATGGCGAGGGTATTTATCACAATTTGTACAAAAAAAGCCTTGTTCAACAATTTTGAACAGGGCTTTTTTACTCTGGAGGTTCAATAGACTTACGTCGTTTTTGTTCAAAGTTGCGTTTCTTTGCCCGCAAAAACTGATTGTCGTAATGTCGTTGAAACGGCAAAAACATGTGCTTTTCTTTATACACTTCTGTTTGCTGCATTATATTAAATCCACAGGCAGAAAATATACGTTCAGCTTTATCAAACATAGGAAAAGCCGGGTATAGATTCATCCAGAGTATATTGCTGGTAATAGACCTAAAGGGCTTGGTTTGGCTAATGATGACAAAATAAGGTTGTACATTTTCTATTTGGCTTATTTCTATAGCATACGCACATAGTTGCTTTACTTCTTCTTGGGGTTCAGAGTGTACAATCAACCATATAGGCTTATCGCTAATGCTAAATATGGTGTTCACCAGTTCACGCTCTTTGCGGTTGAGTTCTGCTGGTGGGTAACTCAGGTCAAGGGTAACCAACTCTTGTGAATGTATTTGTAAAAAACGCTTGTGTTTGGGGTCTACGTTTTCGAGCAAATAAGTAGCTTTAAATGATGGAGGACGGTTAGTCTCAAGCCTTTCATAGTTTTGCCAGTTGAGCACCCGCCCAATATGATAAAAGTCAACCTTGATATAGTCGGGAAAGTTGTTCCACTCGCCCACAATACCGCAAGGAAAAGCGTCAATGTACACTTCTGATATTTGATGAAACTCTATTTGCTCACAAAGCCAGTTCTGATACGACCGTTGGTTATTGGCAAAGTGTGTAGGTATTTTCACAATTTCTACATTTTTGGGCAAACGCAGGCAATCGGTATGATCTGAAGCAGTAAATAACAGTATAGGTTCCTGATTGAGTTGAAGCGTATGTATCACTGCTAAGGTCCTGGTCAAATGACCCAGTCCACTACCATTGGCGTAATACAATTTCATATTTTTCTGAGTTTTAGTTCGTTATGTATAAATTTCAAATGTTTGTGTATAAATCGAGTCAAATATAAAAATTCGGGCAATGTAAGCATCAACCACTGCCACAAATTTACTTTTAAAGAACAGACTATTTTTTGCCTTTCAGCAACTCAGCCATGATAATCAATCGATGTTCGGCCGGAATTTCTTTGATCGCCAATACACCAAAAGCATAAGAATCGCTGTTGCTTACCATTTTAAAAGTTCCTTCCGAGGTTTTTACCTTTACGTTGTTACCATCAAAAGTTACCTTGCCTAATTCATCATTATGGCGTTTTATCTTATAAGTTCCTTCCTTCTTTTTCACCTCATAAGGGTGCTCATTTTCGGCATTGTCGCTAATCTTTATCTTGTTATCTTTTATTTTCACTTTCCATAGCAAAGTGCCATCAGGTTTGCGAAGTTTAAAACTAGTTTCCTTGTATTTTATTTCGGCAATTACATCGCCAGCGGGGTCATAATACTTGGTTTTGTCGTTTTTGCTCAACCTTCCGGTAATTGCTTTGTTTCCCAGACTAATAGCGGTTTCAGTTTCATTCCACGAACTGAGTACCCCAAAGGTTTTATCACCAAGCTTTATTTCTATAGGAGCAGGAGGAGGCGTATTGGTAGTGGTAGAATTGTGGGTAGTAGTAGAGGTGTTGGTGGTATAGTTCTTGCTTTTTTCCTTGCTTCCGCAAGACAACATTGCCAAAGCGAACATTATATAAACGCTGGCCAAGGTTATTTTTTTATAAAAAGGTAGTAAGTTTTGCTGCATTTTTGTCAAATTTTGGTAATTATATAAATAAATCACACTGGATTTGATCACACAAAACCCCTACCAACTTTATCAAAATGCTTGTCTAAAAACTAAGTATTTTTACCCTAAGTAAAATGGAAAAAATAAAGTAGTCCAAAAGAACAGTATCTATGGGTTAGGTTATTTTTGTAGTTTTACTAAGAAGCCGCCGCAGTAATATTCAACGCAATTTTTGCTGTATTACTCATGATTAAACTCTTACCTCCTACCCCAAAATCACGGCGATTGATTTTAAAAGAAGCTTTAAAAGTGGCCGTATTTCCATTTTTAGCGTAAGAAAAGGGCACTTTTATATTTTTGGTTACCCCTTTGATAAATACATCAAAGTAGGCTACATACTGCTCGCCTTCCTTTACTATTTTGGTCGATTTCATTTTAATTACCGGGTACTTAATCGCATGAAAAAAATCTTCTTTACGCAAATGACGGTCACGCCCCTTGATCCCAGTATTGATGGTAGCAGTTTGAATTATCCCAATCAGGCGACTGCCTGCCAAGTTGTCGGGGCTAAAAATTATTTTGCCCTTAAAGCCTTCAAAAGAACCTGATACATTAATTCCGGCGTTTCTTATTTTAAATTTAACATCTGCTTTGTTTATTTTCCACTTGGTTTGGGCGAAAACTCCAGTGGCTGCTACAGTGAGCATCACCAACAAAATTAGAATAGTTTTTTTCATAAATACTAAAAGGTAAAATAAGTGAGTTGAGTTTAAACTTTGCGGTGTAGGCAGTCAACCAGTGACTTGCTACTAATCGCGTATTGATTGTTGCTTGTCAGGTATAGCCTGTTGCTTGTCGCATAAAGCTTACCGTTCCTTTCACAAACTTTTTACAAAACGCTACAGAGGAATGGGTGGTTCAGTATCAATCGCTTTTAGGTTTTTATTAACAAAAGATGCCGTAGTTATTTGTGATGTCATTTGGAATTCTTTGGTTTTTGCTTAAAATATGTAATTTTACCAATTACATTACATTCACTAAATACAAAACTGATGTGTGGCATTACCGGGATTTATGCATTTAATGAATTAGGGCGTTTTTTTAGCATTAACCTACAGCAGGCTACCCTGCAGCTTAACCGACGCGGCCCTGATTTTCTCAATACTTCGTTACACGAACGAATCAACCTGGGACATACACGGCTATCAATCATAGACCCCAACCCTGCCGCAAATCAACCCATGACCGACCCTACCGAAAGGTATACTATAGTATTTAACGGGGAAATTTATAATTACCGTGAAATCCGGCAAAACCTTCAAAATCAAGGAGTTGAATTCAGCACTGAGTCTGACACTGAGGTAGTACTCCAAGCATACATCCACCAAGGAGTAAAATGTCTGCAAAGATTCAATGGTTTTTTTGCCTTTGCCATTTACGACGAACAAACCCAAAGAATGCTGTTTGCCCGTGACCGCCTGGGTATCAAGCCCTTGTTGATTTACCAGGATGAAGATAAATTGATTTTTGGTTCAGAAATGAAAGCCTTGATCCGCTTTGGTATCGAGAAAGAGATAGACTATGTAAGTCTTAAGCAATACTTGCAGCTCAACTACATCCCCCAGCCTTACACGATGCTCAAAAAAGTACGCAAACTACCTGCCGGGCACTACCTTATTGTTGAAGGGCGCAAAAACCAAACAGAGGAGGCTTTTTACCAAATTCCCTATCAGGGCAAAGCCAACAATGGGGCGAAAACCTATGAAGAAGCCCAAAGCGAATTTGCCCAAATTCTTGAACGCTCAGTGCAGCAAAGGCTCGTGTCTGATGTACCGCTGGGATCGTTTTTGAGTGGTGGCATAGACTCTTCTGTCATTGCTACCCTGGCTGCACGTCATACCGATCAACTGCATACTTTCTCTATTGGCTACAAAGACGAACCTTTCTTTGACGAAACCAATTACGCTCAGTTGGTGGCTAAAAAAATAGGCGCAAAACATACCGTTTTTTCCGTGTCAAACCAAGACATGCTCGACCATATCTATGAAATTTTGAACTACATAGATGAACCTTTTGCCGATTCGTCGGCGATTGCAGTATATATACTAAGCCAACGCACCAAGGCACATGTAACGGTAGCACTTTCGGGCGATGGAGCTGACGAGTTGTTTTCGGGCTACAACAAACACGCGGCCGAGTACCGCCTTAGACAAAATAGTTGGAAGGTGGGTTTAGTAAAATCATTATCGGGCGTTTGGAATGCCTTGCCAAAGTCGCGCAGCAGCAAAATAGGCAACAAAATACGTCAATTGGCAAGGTTTGCCGAAGGAGCCAAATTATCAGTAAAAGATCGCTACTGGAGTTGGGCTACTTTTGCTCAAGAAGGCGACGTAGATGATTTGTTTAATGAAAAAATTCGGGCAAAAGCCATCCAAGAGGTGTACGACGAACGCAAACAAGACCTTTTGCAGCACCTGCAGCACGAAGGAGTAGAAGATTTTAACGAACTATTGCTCACCGATATGCAATTGGTGTTACCCAGTGACATGCTCACCAAAGTAGACCTCATGTCTATGGCAAACGGGCTGGAGGTGCGGGTGCCTTTCTTAGACCATGAAGTGGTCAACTTTGGGTTTAGCCTTCCGGCAAAATATAAAATTGACGCCAATTATCGCAAAAAAATAGTGCAAGACACTTTTCGTGATGTGCTGCCCAAGGAGCTCTACCAACGTCCCAAAAAAGGTTTTGAAGTGCCTTTGCTCAAATGGCTACGCCACGACTTGCACGACATGGTGATGAAGGACTTGCTTTCGGATGAGTTTGTAGAAAAGCAAGCCATTTTTAAAGTAGAAGAAGTGCAAAAAATTAAGCAAAAGCTATTATCTAACAACCCTGAAGATACCCACGCCAGGGTTTGGGGTTTGCTGGTATTTCAACACTGGTGGAAAAAGTGGTTTGCTTAATAATGAAGTAAAGTTTAAGTTATTGGAGACATTACTTACAAATAGTTAAGGTAGCTACTCACTCAATAATGTTGTTTTTAAAAAGGGAATGGAGGGTTAGTAGCTAACTTAAAATAACCATAAAAAACAATTAATAATTCCCAAAAAAAAGCACAGTATTTACTGCTATAATTCATTGAAAATTAATTTACAAAATACTGATAATCAACGTATTAAATATTTAAATAAACCCTAAAAAACCCAACATAAACCAGCCAATAACGTATATATAAGAGAACACTAAATAGTTATATATATGGCAAAATTTAAGAGAAACCACACTGAGTCTTCACTAATTACTTCTACTGCTTATGACCCGTTTAGTCAAGTACTGGAAATAGTATTTTGCCGGGGAGGCATCTACGAGTATGCCAATGTGTCGGAACAAGAATTTAAGAATATGCAAAACGCCAAATCAGTAGGGCTTTACTTTAACGGCAACATCCGAAACAAAAAAAAGGAGCTTTACAGAAAAGTACGGGATTAGTTGATGTTTGAATTGATAATAAAACAAACACCTTTCTATTAGAGGGTGTTTGTTTTGGCTTTAGAGCTTGCCCAAAATTAAATCCAAAAAACAGAATAAAAATAAGCTTCACTTGAGCCATCCTTCAACGGTTTAGAATAGTATATTTGCATATCAAGTATCCAACTATGCTTAATACCACAAATTATTTTATTCAATAAGGAATGGATACAAATAACTTTTCTCTGATAAACCAGGACTGTAAATAGTCTGGAGTTGACTTATTTTTTTAGCATTCCTAAAAAAAAACTACCTTGCTCATGGCAAAACTTATAAAAATATTGGTTTGTCTTTTAATCACAATGGCAAACATTCAGGCACAAACGTTTCCCTTCAAACCATTTCATACCATAAAGGGTTACAAGGGTTTTATCCTTGATGCACGCCTTTCGGCTAAAAATACCTATCTGGCAGTAGCTACCAACCAAAACAGGGTAGAACTAAGGAATCAAAGTTTTGAAAAAATATGGAGCTATCAAAACAACCCGGCAAACTACGGGATGAACTTGTGCTTTGCCCCCAATGAAAAGCATTTAGTATTTAGTAAGTATCAGTCGTTTCGCGATGTTGGTGTGTTAGACATTACCCAAAAGAAGATAGTTCAAAAGCTAAAAACCGGTGGTGCTGCTATAGTGCAATACAGTCCTGATGGACAATTTTTGATCACCGCAGGCAGGGCCCGACAAAGCCGAACAGGTATAATTAAAGTCTGGCAGTGGAAGGGCAAGCAGTTTGAACTACAGCAATCTTTTCCTTACCAACACAAACGTTTTCAGAACTTTCGTTCTATTGCATTTAGCCCCAACGGGCAATACTTTGCCCTGTTAGGCACTATGGCAAATGTATTGGTTTATAAAAGGCGCAAAAAAAAGTTTTCGTTTTTCCAACTTATCCCCCAAAGATCCTGGACTCGCGGGATTGCTTTTCACCCCAACGGTAAATACCTGGCGTTTGGCACCCGTAACAAATTATATAGCCTTCGCCTTGACAAAAACAAGCAGTTTGCCTACAATGATAGTATAAGAGTGTATGGTGGAGAAATCAGAGATTTAAAGTTTACTCCTAAGGGCAAACATTTGTTGGCGTGTAATAAACAAATAAGGGTGTATGTCTGGAAAAGTGGCAAATTTGAGCACAACGAAGAAGAAGACACCTACGACTTGCATGGCAGTAATGTTTTTGCGCTTGATACAAACAAAGACTTGATTGTTTCGGGAGGCAAAGACAAACGCCTTATCATTGCTACTTCGGGCAAAGTGCCAGTGAAGTCAATAACTAAAAATAATACCCAAGGCAAAAAAGGAGACACTAAAAAAGTGACTAAAAACAAGTTAGATAGTGATGACCTGGATTTTGATGTAGCTACTTCGGGCAAAAACTATTTGTTGGTGGTGGGTATCAACAAATACCAATCATGGAAACCCCTCATAAATGCCACTACTGACGCTCGTAAAGTAGCAAAAATACTCCAGAAACGTTATGGCTTTACCAAAGAAAACACCATAGAGGTGTATGACGAACAAGCGACTAACAAAAATATTTTAAAGCAATTGTCAAGCTTGCGTGAAAAACTCACCGGACAAGACAATTTGTTGTTGTATTACTCTGGGCATGGCTACTATAACGCTGCCATCAAAGAAGGCTTTTGGATTCCATTTAATGCCCAAAAAGGTGAAGAAACCCAGTACCTCGCCAATTCTACCCTGCTTAAGTACATCAAGGCGATCAAAGCCAAGCATATATTTTTGGTGGCAGACGCTTGCTTTTCGGGGTCGTTGTTTACGCAGGGTAAACGTGGTTATATAGAAAATGTAGAAAAGTATCGCTCACGTTGGGGCTTTGCTTCGGGGCGTTTAGAGCTGGTGTCAGACGGCACCATAGGCGAGAGTAGTCCTTTTGCTACTTACTTTTTGAAGTACCTCAGCCAAAATCAAAAAAAACGATTTCCTATTAGCGAGTTAATTCAATATGTAAAAGTGGCAGTGTCGAACAATGCCAGTCAAACCCCCATTGGGCATCCCTTGAAAAACGTAGGGGACGAAGGCGGTGAGTTTGTGTTTTATTTAAAAAAATAAAGTATACATATTGTTTAAGTTTTCACTTAG
>NZ_AAWS01000068.1 GCF_000169175.1 Microscilla marina ATCC 23134 | reverse complement strand
ATATGGCGTTTACGGTTACGTCTACCCCTACCCCACGCACCGCCTGGATCACAGGTTTGCCATTTACTTTTCATAAGCCATATTTGCTAATGTCAGGAATATTGAACTGAGCAAAGCCTACTATTTCTTTTCTGCCAGTTTTAAGTTGTCCGGTAGCTTTGATAGACCTGGTTACTCCACGCATGGTCAGCTCACCTTCTATGACTATTGCATATTCCCGCTTTTTTCTAAGTTTAATTCTAGCAAAGTCAACAATTTTCCCTTTGAATTTAATGAAGGGATATTTTTTTGAATAAACCAATCCTGGGTAATTGAAATACTTTTGAACAATGGCTCGCTTAAACTTAAACGCCTGGACAGGTACCGTAAATAACATTTGTCCGGTTTTGGGGTTTAGAGCACTTGTAGCACTTTGGTTCTCACCTACAATACTCCCTGCTTTGGTGGCAAAATCAAGCTTAACCGTGGAGTTTTTGGCTACATACTGTTTTCTTTGGGCTTGGGAGTCAAAAGCAAACCCCAGGCAAAACAGGGTGAATAAAACAGGCAACGAATGGGTTTTCTTCATTTCATTATTTTTTAATTATATGTATCATCGTATTCAGTCTGCAGTTCATAGTCCCTCTGTAGTAAAATTTGCATGAGTTATTCAACACTAACTTACTTTTTGCTACTCGTTTATTCCTGCTTCTTTGGGTTCTACCAGGTCCCACAAGTTGCCATAGAGGTCTTCAAACACCGCTACTGTGCCATAAGTCTCCTCGCTGGGCTCCCTTACAAACCTGACCTTATTTTCGGTCATTTTTTTATAATCACGCCAAAAATCATCGGTATGCAAAAACAAAAATACCCTTTGTCCAGTCTGGTCTCCTACCCTTATTTTTTGGGCGTCGTTTTTGGCTTTTGCCAACAGCAAACGGCTCTCGGTAGCCCCTGGCGGCGACACTATGACCCATCTTTTGGTTTCACTCATCACGGTGTCTTCTATGAGGGTAAACCCTAAGCTTTTGGTATAAAACTCAATGGCTTCGTCGTAGTCGTTTACCAACAAAACAATATTGGCGATTTTCTGTGTCATATTTTTTTTATTCTATAGTTTAAGGTTCTAGGGACTAGATGCTAGGTTTTCGGTACACCTTACTACGTTAAGCTCATCACAGCAAGCTGCTGTAGATTCGGTTTATAGGCAACTAACAAAATCGAGAGTTTCTACCGATTTTATAAACCGCTAAAATCAACGAGTTATAAAACCAGTAGAAACTGGCAGAGCAAAGTGTAAAACCAAGTCTTATTGAAAACCCATACAAACTCACTTGTAGTGGTCTTAAAGCTTTTGGCAAGACCAACACAATGCATGTTCTTCGCTATCGTTACCCGCTCTCTTGGTCTTAAGACCAAGAGGAGGGGACAGTGATGGCTTTTAGACGTAGACATACAAAAAAATTAGTGTACAGGTAATGGCAACGATTTGGTATAAAACCCAAAATACTCAGCTCCTGGTGGACGCTGTAAAAGCTCCCAACTAACTACTACATGGTTTCAATTACTTTTTGGATTACTTCGGTAAAATAAGCCCCATTGTAAGGCCCAAACCAGTTCATGTGGCGGGTTTCAGGTTCGTTTACGTTGTACCACTTATCATAGGTAATGTAGCCTACATAGCCTCCGTTAAAACTGGTAATAATAGTTTCTACTCCTTTGCGCTGGCTCACAGCATCGAACTGGGGCACTAACTCACCCGAAAAGTCGCAAGGAGTGCCTACAAATACCAAATCACCCAGACGCAATGCCGTGATATAAGCCGGGTAATCGCCGTACAAGGCATAAAACAACCAGGGGCGTAAACGCCAATCTTCTGAGATTTTTACTTGTGGAGCACGCAAGTCTATCTTGAGCGAACGCATAAACAATTGCTTGTTGGCTTTGGTAGAAACACTGTCTATTTTATCGAGCACCAACGCCGACATTTTCGTCGATATATTTTCCAGTTGCTCATAGTCGTTGCCACCGGGCACATCTATAGGCGCATGGCTGCCCATGGCTCCAGCAAAAAATGCGGCAAAATCTATTTGAGGGCTTTTTTCCAACAACTGAATGACTCGATTGGGATAGTCACCCGAAATAGGTTTGCGCTCAGAGGCGAAGCAGGTAGAGTGGGCGGCAAAGGTAAAAAGTGTGGCTACCTTGCCCGATTGCTTTTTTATTTTTAGCAAGCGCAACCAAGGATCTACAATGCCTTTTTCGCGCACCAGGCGATTGTATAGCAAGTCTTTAGCGTTTATTTTCACATATCCGAGTTGGGCGTACTCTTTGGTTTGGTCGGCTTGTTTGATCGCCCTGATCACCGCACGGGCTATATTATCTACAACACTTTGCTCATAACTTCCGGCAAGCAACCGCCCTACGACTCTCGATCCCCAATGTCCTACGCTATTGTGGCTATGGGTAGCCGAAAAGTATACGTTTTCTTTGGCAAAACCAATGGTTGAGAGCTGTTGGTGTATTACGGCAAGTATGGTAGGGGGCACTATGAGTAAGTCTATGGTAACCATCGCTACTTTACGATTGCCATTATCAAACACAAAAGCCCTTGCCCGCAGCGAATCCTGTAAACCTACGCTATTGCCGTAGCGGTCGCCATAGCCTGCCAGGTGTACCGGGTGGTTGGGCGTAAAATCTGCCTTGCCCCAGCCTGCTTTTATTGAATCGGTTTGATTGCTTACCACAGGAGCAGGTGTATTTTTTAGCGCTTTTATACGCTCCATAGTGGTGCGGTAGTAGGGCATTTCTTTGTAGGGGGTACGGTCTATTTTGGTCAGGTTTGCCCCAATAAAAACCAACAACAGCAGGATAAAAATACCTAATGCTTTTAAAAAGAAAAAGGTGATTTTTTTAGTTATTCTCAATGCTTTTTTAACGCCTGGATTCATCATATCAATGCTCATGTAAACTACAAGGTGTTCGTGCTCTGGGTACTAAATCCCTTACACATTAGCTTCGCAGAGCTCGCCACAGCATAGCTGTAGGCTCGGTTTTCCAGTCTCTTTTGCCTGCTGACTTCACCTAAAAAAACTCACGTAGCTTAGGCTATGCTCGTTTTTTGGAGGTTTGACAGCCGCCAAAATAAACTCGAAATAATGTAGAATTTACTTAGCTCCCAAAGCACTCGTGCTTGGCAATCGGCAAAAGTACACATTTTTTTCGAATAGCCCGGCGTTGATTCAAACGATGTCCCCCACCCCGAACACCTCCAGGCATTTTATTTATTTTATCGGCTGTCCTCTTGCAAACTTCAATAAATTATCACGATATTTTGCGCCAGTATCTGGCATTGGTTTAGCTCAACCGGGCTTTCCAGGCTTTCTCAATCAATTGATGATAACAACTGTGAAAAAACTAATTACCCTCATTTATATCGGCTGTTTGCTAAGCCTTGCTTCGTTTGGTTGGGCTCAGGTAAACTTAGAGGTAAGTCTTCTTCGCTTGCCTGACCTCCAGCCAGTAAAAAACATTCAGGTATACCTTGAAAACCCTGCCATTGGTTACCGCACCCAAAGCGTGAGCAATGCCCAGGGCAAGGTATGGTTTAGGGGTTTGTCTACGCTGGGGGCTTACCAGGTAAGCGTGCCAGAAAATGGGCAATACTTAGCCGCCAAAATCACTGGGATAGATCTCCGTGCCCAGGCAAAACCCAGTGTGCAACTGTTGTTGACCCGCAAAAATTCAAAACAACTCGATGAAGTAGTAGTATCGGCGGCCACTTCTAAAATAAACACCATCAATGCCGAAGTAGCCTCAGACCTCCAGCTCAAAGAAATTCAGGCGTTGCCTATAGAGGGGCGCGACATTACCCGGGCTTTGTATCGTTTGCCCAACATTACCCAGGCCACAGGGTTTTATCCCGAAGCTCCCAACATCAGCATCAACGGGGCCAATAGTCTGTTTACCAATTATATGATAGATGGCATGGACAATAACGAACGCTTTTTGGGTGGGCAAAAATTTGCCATTCCTGTAGGATTTACCAAAAACATTACGGTGCTTACCAACAACTATTCTACTGAGTTTGGGCTCACGGGCAATGGCATTGTCAATATCACTTCGCGTTCGGGCAGCAATCAGTTAAGCGGCGAAGTTTTTTTGCTTGTCCGTCCTGGGTCGGTCATTGACTCCCCCTCAGAATTTGCCCAACGCGATTTAAGCGGCAATCAGGTAAAAGATGGTTTTCAACGTTACCAAACAGGATTTGGGCTAGGGGGAGCTTTGATTAAAAACAAGACTTTCTACTACATCAATGCAGAGCAAACCATCGATGTAAAAGACAACTTGCTCAACTCGCCCGACCTCAATATAAACGAAACCGTGAGGGGGCAAAACAGGTTTACCTACCTTTCGGGTAAAATAGATCATTTCTGGAGCAAGTACTGGTCTACTACTTTGCGGGCAAACGTGGGCATAAGTGCCATTGAACGGCAAGGCGGCGGTTTGGAAGGAGGCACTTTGTTTCCTTCTGCGGCAAGTTTGCAAGATAGAAACTCGACGTTGATTGCATTAAAAAATCTCTATACGGGCAAACAACTGACCTGGGAAAGCAATGTGCAGTTTGCCCGCTTTCGCTGGAACTATGGCAGGCCTCAAAACGGGGAAAGCCCTCAGGTAAATATTTTAGTCAATAATCTTCCTGCAGCGGTATTGGGACACCCGGGGTTTATTTTTGACTCTCACGAAAAAACCTGGCAAATTCAGCAAAAGCTGGAATACTCGCTGAACAGCCAACACACCATCAAAGCCGGCCTTGAGCTCCTGAGTGCCCAGCACTCGTTGTTTGGCGGGGGCAACATCAATGGCAACTATACCGTCTTGCCCACCAATGCTGAACTTGCCTCAATTATTGCCCAAAACAAAGGGGCAAACCTCCAGATTGACGATGTACCCGCTACAGTGCAGGTACTCAGCGCCAGCGTAGAACTCAGACCCAACTCGTTTGGGGGTACACAAAACATTTACAGTGCTTATGTAGAGGATGTGTACTCGGTCACCTCGCGCTTGAATGTGATCTTGGGGCTGCGCTACGATTTTGATAACTTATCGCAAACCGGAGCAGGCAAAGGAGATTTTAATAACATTGCGCCTCGCTTTAGTTTCAATTATAAGTTGAATGCGTCGAGTTCGATCAGAGGTGGTATAGGCACTTTTTTTGAAAAAATACTGTATGCGGTGTATAGCGATGCCCTACAGCAAAACACCAGGTCTGACAATTACCTGTTACAATTGCAACAGCTACAGGCACAAGACCTGATCGATCCATCGGCAGATTTGAACCAACTCGTTTTTGATGGCAATCTTACGGCAAATGTAGACAATGTGGGCTACCTTCAGGCACCTGCCGCCTTGCAAAACGAAAGAAATAATATATTCAGCAACGAACGCCGCATATTATCGCCCAATGGCTGGCAAAACCCTTATACCCATCAAATATCGTTGGGGTATCAATATGAGTTTGACCGCGATTTTTTGTTTTATGTTGATCTGGTGCACAATCAGTCGTATAACTTGTTTAGGCTGCGCAACCTCAATGCTCCCAAACCGTTTAGCCCTAGCCAGGCAAAGCCAGTACGCACCCAAACCGAAGCGGATTTTACCCGCCCAGTACCCATACTTACCGATGCCAATGGCAGTTATGCCATCATCAACGGACAACGCATCAGTGGCATAGCACGCAATGTGGTTGTATCAGAAACCGCCGGGAGGTCTACCTATTGGGGGGCGAGTTTTAACCTCCAGAAAGCCCAAGGCAAAAGTAAAGTGAGTTACCGTTTTACCTATACTTTGTCGTTGCTGGAAAACAACACTGAAGACATTAACTTCAGGGCAATGGATGCCAACAATTTTGAAGCAGAGTGGGGACCCGCCCTCAACGATCGCCGCCATGTGATCAATGGGGTGATCAATTTTTTTCCTATTAAAAATTTCACGGTTACTACCGCATTTTTGCTACAAAGCGGGCAACCCATCAACCGTATTCCTGATGCCAGTATATTTGGCACCACCGACCTCAACGGCGATGGCAGGTCGTTTGGTGATGCTTATGTGGGAAACAGTGACCGCTCGCCAGGAGAACCCCGCAACAGCGACCGCTTGCCTTGGTCTAATACATTTGACTTGAGTTTGCGTTATCAAATACCTTTGGGTAAAAACAGTCGCCACAAGTTCGAGATAAGCGCCGATGTGTTTAACGTGTTTGATGCAGAGAACCTGAGTGGATTTTCAAACAATGCCAGTCAAAGCAACCAGATTCAGGTGGGACCTCGTGCTTCGGGCAATTTAACCATCAGAAATGCCGCCCCACCCCGACAGTTTCAATTTGGGGCGAGGTATGTGTTTTAAAAGAGTAAAAGGTAAAAGCAACAAGGGAAAGTAACCTTGCCGTTTTTACTCTTTGGAGACCTTGTTTTGCAAAAACTTTTCAATATCGTGGCTCAAGGCATTTTGGCAAGCACCTTCAGGGTCGTTTATCTTCATCAATATAACAAATAGTGCTGCCAAACCTATTATATCTTGTAACCAATCAGGAGTAGCAGGAGATAATATCTCTTGTGAAAACTCATCCTGGATACGTTCCATTTCTGCCCGAAGTACTTGCTTTTTTTTATTGAAGTAAGGAAGCTTGTACTTCCAGCTTTTTAGTGTTTTTTCCAAATAGGCGAGTCGTTCATGCTGTTGCATCGCCCTCTTGCCTTTTTCTATACCATAATATACTCCATTATAAGCACAAGTAACAGTGTTGTATACTCTTTCGAGAAGGTCGAGACTGGGAGGATGAGGCAAAAACAAAAGGGCATAATCTTCATCAGTTGTTACCTTTGCCCGAATGGTTTCCAGGTCATTGCGCAACATTTCGTCAATTACTTTTAATACCAATGCTGTATTTATTTCCTCAATCATTACTCAGGGCGAATTGTGTTGGCTATGCGTTGCTTAAAAAGTTGCCCAATATCGTGAATCAAGGCATTCTCAATCACGCTTTCAGGATCATTTATTTTCAGTACATCAACCAAACAGCGGGCAACTGAACCATACTGTTGAACCAAATTAGGAGGGCCTAACGGGGAAGCCAGGTTACGGTGCAATAGATCACGTTTTTTTTCAATAATACCGTCTAATTCCGCCTGCAACTCTTCTTTCACGGCTACGCTTACAGGTTTACCCAATGCCTGGATCAAATAAGCTTCCCGCTCGTCCCAATAGGCTATATTGACAGCCTCTTGCTTGTGTTTTTCTACTGCCTCATAAGCATCATTGACAGCGAAGTGAATGCTCCTTAGTTTAATAGGTTTGGGTAAAACCAAACGCGCATCACCTGGGTCAGTTGTTAACTTTAACCAAGCGGTTTCCCAATCGTTGTCCAATACATTTGTCACTATTCGCAACATCAGCGAAGTGTCTACATCATCATTCATCATTACTTATTTTTTATATTCATCTTTTACTGTTCTAAAAGTAAGCGAAACCCTGCGCTTTTGTACATTTACAATGCTATGTTGCCAATGGTGGCGGACTTCGCCTTGCATCACCAGCAAACTACGGGCTGCCAACGACAAGGTCTGCTTACCTTGTCCAGCCTCTGGCATTGGCTCAAGCTCCATGATACAGTCTGCCCCCAGGCTTACAATCAAAATGGTTTCACCAAAAAGCAGTGGACTATCTATGTGAGGCTTAATCCCCTCTCCTACTTTGTATTCGTTTACGATTAATAAGTCGGGTAGGGTGTTTAAATATTGCTTTATTAGAAAAGCGTGGGTAAGTTGGGCAGCCCAACCGGGCAAGGGGGTATGTGTAGACACGTGATCCATTGTACGCTTAAGGAAGTGATACCTATAGCCATATTGTTGTACTCGTCTCACATAGAGGTCTTCCCAGGTGGCACTGGCTATTTCCTTCAGCAGCTGCTTTTCTTCTTTTTTATTTACAAAATCGGGCACATACTCTAGTCCCTCTATGGGGGGTAAAACAGAATTAGACATAGTTGAGCGGTTTATTGATGATTGCCTCTGCCATTGCGGTGGTTTTGATTTCTGAATGATCCGATTAAGCCGAAATGAATTGAATAGAATAAGGTACTCTCCAATGGTTGGACGTCAAAAATTTGAAATATTAGAATATGGCAAATTAAACCATAATTTAATTATTCTAATATTTGAAAATAGACTTGTGCTGAGGTTTTGTAGGTGAGAGCAGAGTGAGGTTTTCGCTCATTATACAATATAAAATATTGTTTCAACCCTTGATACAAACTTAGCCCATCCTCATAATCATAGATGTAAATGTGATTACATTTTACATCTCTCCAAAGTCTTTCAATAAAAATATTATCCAAAGCTCTTCCTTTACCATCCATACTTACCTGTATGCCTTTGTCTAACAAACGCTTCACGAATGCATTTGCAGTAAATTGGGTTCCTTGATCAGTGTTGAAAATTTCTGGCTGACCATTTTGAAAAGCACTGTCAAGTGCATTGAGGCAAAAGCTCATTTCCAAACTATTAGACAGTTCCCAAGCTAACACATAACGACTGTACCAATCCATTACTGCCACCAAGTACAAGAAACCTTGTTTCATCGGTACATAAGTAATATCAGTGCTCCACACTTGATTAGGTCTCTCAATAGAGACATTCCGAAGCAAATATGGATATAGCTGGTGCTCTGGATGCTTACGGGATAGGTCAGGCTTAGGATAAATCGCTTCTAACCCCATCTTTTTATACAAACGCCGAATACACTTTTTATTCACCTCATGCCCCAAAGAACGAAGGCGAGCCCACATCAAACGATAACTATAAAAAGGTGTTTGTAAATATTGCTCATCCATTAAACGCATAAAATAAAGATTTTCAGCACTTTCTCCTAATGGCTCATAATAGTAACTAGACCGAGTAATCCCTAAAAGCTTGCATTGCTGGGCAATACTTAATTTTGGATCACTTCTCACTAATTGCCTTCGTTCTTCAAGAGTCAGGCTTGAACTTTTTTTTTTAGCCAAGTTAATTCTACCTGAAGCTGACCAATTTGTTCATACAATAAAGATTCCTTTTTTTGGCGTTCTTCCTCTGATTTTTTTTGCTTGGATGGGGAGGCAAAAACACCCTCAGCTAATTCTAGAAGTGCCTGTTTCCATTTACAAATTTGGGAAGCAGCAACCTTATATTCAGAAGATAATTCAGCCATCGTTTTCTGTTCCTTAAGCGCTTCCAACGCAACTTTTGCTTTAAAGGAAGCTGAATGCTTTTTGTACTTTGCCATGAGCTAAAGTTAGACATTTTAAGCCAGTATTCTAAATTTAGGCATTTTCAATGTCCAGTTTTTGGGGAGCAGTATATAGTCTTGCCAAATCACTTGCAACACCGTATCAAAATAAGCCTGTACTGTCTCTTGAAACAAAGGGGTTTCGAAGTATTCTTCTTTAAGAGCGTATTTCATAAATGTGATGCTTTGCAATGTCGGTGCTCAGCAAAGCCAAACCGCCCCTTCAGTGCTTTTCAAGGTTGCGATCAGCTCGTGGAGACACCATAGCCGTCAGGCTACTATTTTTTTACCCCTGAAACATCTTTCAGTATCCAAATTTTGGCGATTCGATCACACCACTGGTTTCATAACCACCTCCACAACAAAAAATACCTGTATCGTTACCCCAAAATTCAATACAAATGTATCAAGGGGCACCCTGTGTTGCTTTGTGTGCACAAAGGGGTAGAAGAAATCCATAAATTGTTTGACCAAACCGACTGGAGCTTGCGCCTCCACGACCGGGCACTGGCCATGCGCATTGACCGCCTGGATATGCGCGAGCTGGAACTAAAAACCCTGCACCCACCCCAAAAATACCGCATTTACCGCTGGCTGGGGCTCAACCAGGAAAACTATGCCCAATACCAACAACTCAAGTACCAAACCGATCAATTGTTGTTTTTGGAGCAAAAGCTGGTGAGCAATATCATTAGTTTTGCCAAGAGCGTGCAATGGCACATCGGCGCCCGCTTTGAGGTAAAAATTACTCAGCTCCACCGCCAACACTGGGCGAGGTACAAAGACCAACGTTTTGCCGCTTTTGATCTCAATTTTGAGACTGAAGTATTGTTGCCCAAAAACATTGGCTTGGGGCATAAGGTAAGTGTGGGGTTTGGGACGGTTATACCCGTGAAAACTTAATTACACACATGTCAGGTTTTCAGCGTCATCTTACTATTCCATACCTGTCAGGTAGAAGATAGCCTGAATTAATCAACCTTCAGTACAAAGGAAAATTCCTACAAAAAAATAAGGAGAAGGGTTTTATTTTGCACGAGGCAGTGGGGGTTATCTTCAACCGTTATTACCTTTGCCTCCTATTATAGGATGGTTACTTAAGACCAAAGCCGACAGAAATTTTGTTGGCTTTTTTATGAAGTGCCTTGGCAATGGTTAAAACATTTTGGTGATTATAGGACAGACTAATTCTTAAATGGATTGGGACAAGCCCTGTTTTATCAATGAGATTTTTTCTGAGTAAGAAAAGAGTACTGAAGCCCATATACTTATTTTTTTAGCTACCTATTTAGCTACCTACAGCTACTACATAAAACTACTCAAACCTACATGCTAAAGCAAAAAAAAACCGTCTAAAAGACGGTTCTGAGTGGAGAATATCAGATTCGAACTGATGACCTCTACACTGCCAGAACTCTGCTCTTTACATATAACTCACTTATAATAAATGCCTTACAAAACACATCTACCACCATAGTAACCACTTTAGTAACCTCTTAATTTTTTTTAATAAATGGTATGTAATGGTTAAAGTTTTGTCAAATTTTCTATTAGTTAAATAGTTTGTTGCTATATTCGTAAGCATTGGTAATCACAGTTACCAAATGCTTTATGAACACTACTTTTTAAATCGAGGCTCAATTATAACAAAAGATCAAACCTCCACTCCCGAAAAACTACATTCCCGCATTTTAGGCTTAGAAATGATTGACTGGAAAGCAATGAAGTTTATCCAGCACGAAAACATCAAGGCATCTACCAATGAACAATACCAAAAAGTGGTCAGCCACTGGTGAACAACCAGTTTGTGGTACCCTTCTATGGCATGACAGCACTGGCAACCACTGGTGTGTAGACGACAAACCGTACTTCGGTGCATTGAAGCCCAAGGTGGGACTAAGGTACACGATGCCGATACCGGATAAAATCAGTTCTACGAAATTACTATCCCCACAGAACTACCTGCCCTTATCATCGAGGCAGACCCCAAAGAAGAAGCCGCCAAGTTGGTGCTCCTCTATTCCTCTGGCTACGGCGAGGTGACCCAACAAGGGCTTGCTGAATTCATTGAACAGTAAGTATGACCTCAACTTTCCCTGAATTCAAGTTTGAGACGGTGAACTTTTAGATGAAACCGCTTCAGCTCCCTCCCCTGTTACCCAAAGCTCCTACTAGGAAAAGTGAGACTTAACTCTTCTTCTTGTGGAAATTCAAGTTGAAACAATATATCCGTTGATATTTGTACTTTAGATGGAAAACCGGATAAGCAGACCTGATTAGTCCAACCTGTTGATTTATTCTCCAATAGGTTTTGACATTTCTTTGTTTTATTTTTTTTACCTTCGTTTTGCATGGTTTACACGTATTCTGTTTTCTATGTGAATAGCCCAGAGGTGTAAGACGATCAACCTCAATACACCTTGAACTTTTTGTTATATACTATCATACAACATTGAACGTAAGTTACGAAAAATACCGCGCTGACAAAACTGTAAAATGACAAATGTGTGAGCATTGATAACTTAAATTGACTTTTCTTTATAGTGTTTGTATATTTATAAACCAACGGTCTTGAGACGATCGAGACGGACTTACATGCGTGCGCACGTATCAGGGTTTGAAAATAAACACTATGAACAAAAACACTCAGAAAAAACTTAACACTTCTCAACCGCCTACCCAAAGAAATCAACGATCAACTGCCCAAAAGAAAGCTGACTTTTTAAAAGCTATGGAAAAAAGCCTAGGCATTATTCAAACTGCTTGTGACATGGCAAAAGTTAACCGTGGCTCTGTCTACCGTTGGCTGGAAAACGATGAAAAGTTTCTCCAGGCAATTAGGCGGGACGTTAGAGATGTATCTTGTGAGTTTGCCGAAAGTAAACTTTTACAAAGAATACAAGGGATGACTTATGAAGAAGAAGTCGTGGTACGATTAGGGAAAAATGATTTTAAAATTGTTAAAGTAAAAAAGTACCTCCCACCTGATACCAAAGCCATTGTAGATTATCTTGGAGCTCGAGGAGGGCATCTGGGCTATGGCAAGCAGAAATTAGAGCACTCAGGGGAAATCACTACCAAAAGTTTTCAGGTAATGATCGAAAATCCACACAAAAAAGAGGATTAAAAAAGATATAGAACAATCATGGCAACTAAAAAAAATAGTTCTCCTTCTGCCAAACTCATCGTTCGCCCCAGTAAGCCCCAGTTTGATATTTATGCATCACGCACCCCGGTCAACTTGTTTATGGCGGGGCAGGGAGCAGGCAAAACGCACGGGGCTGGTTTAATCTCGTTTCGTTTGATTACCAACTTTCCCGGAGTGTTTGGTTTTATGGGCGCCAACACCGATATGCAGCTCACTGACTCTACCTTGTACCGGGTCTTTTTGGTCTGGAAAGATTTGGGGTTGGAAGAATATGACGAATACCTGGGGCAGGGCGACTATGTGGTGGGTACCCAACCCCCCAGGCACTTTAGCCGGGAAGGGCACGCTTTTAAGAGTTACCGCAACAAGATTAGTTTTTGGAATGGCTGCGTGGTGTTCATTGGTAGCCTGGAAAACTACAAAGCCCACGATGGGAAAGAGTTTGCCTGGGCGATTTTGGATGAAACCAAGGACACCCGTGAGGAAGCCGTGCAGGAGGTAATTCTAGGAAGGCTTCGCCAACAAGGGCTTTATATCAGTGAGGCAACACAGGCACTTACTAGTGAGGAATATGATGAAGGAAGCCCTGTAGTCGCTAACCTCCCTTTTAATCCTTTGTATATTTTTACATCACCTGCCAAGGTGCCCTGGATCAACGATTGGTTTGAGTTGAGCGAGTATGAAGAAGAAATCAAGGCAAAGATTTACAATCCACCCCAGTACTTTAAAAAGAAAGTAGGCGGGGACTCTAAGTTTGTAGTGATTTCGGCGACTCACCTAAACCTCAAAAACCTGCCCTCCAACTATATAGAAAAACAGGAAGCCAACCTTGCCTCTCATCGGCACGGGATGCTGATTTATGGTGACCCTCTGGCCAAAAGTGGAGGCGAGTTTTGGAAACAATGGGACGCCAGCGTGCATACGGGACATTATTACGATGCAGTGTATGACCCTGCCCACCCCCTGGATATTACCTGGGATTTCAATGTGCACCCTTATGTGACTTGCGTAGTCATTCAGGTATTTGTACGCCCAGAGGAAGGAATGATTGATGTGTATATTTTAGACGAGATACTTAATAAAACCCCTCGCAACACCACCCCTCATACTTGTGAGGATTTTTTGAAAATATACCAATCCCACCAGGGGCGAATCTATATCCACGGTGATCCATCGGGCAAAAACCAGCAAACCAAAACCAGGGACAAGCGCTCCGATTTTAAGGTGATTTTTGAGCAGCTCAAACCTTACTTTACCAGCCTGCGTGATATGGTGCTGATCAAGGCACCAGGGGTTTCGGAGAGTGGGGACTTCATCAACCTGATCTTAGAAAAGCAGAGCTATGGCATTCGGGTACACGTAGACAAAGCTCGTTGCAAAACGGTGATTCGGGAGTTTGAATACACCAAAGAGGCGGAGGATGGCACCATCAGCAAGAAAACGATCGAAGACACCAAACTCAAAATTCGCTACCAACCCTTTGGGCACATTTCAGATGCCTTGCGCTACTTTTTTGTGGCAAAATTTGCGAAAGCATACAAGAAGTTCAGAGGGAAGGGCACCAGCCAACGCAAAACGCAAACTGTACCAAGAAAACGATCAAAAGATGCATTCTAACTTTTTACACCGCTACGACTACCGCCGAAGGTTAAGCGAGGCGGACTTGCTTGATTTTATAGAAGGGGATTGGGGCAAGCTTGCCGAAGCCCAAAAATCGGCCATCGAAGAAATGGGGGAGTACATGGCTGCCCGGTCTTCGTTGCCAAAAATATTTATCCGACTGTTTGCCTATAACGGCACTGGCCAAAGCTTTGCGGCGGGGGAACTGGCGTGGGTAAACGCTGTGGGGGACACCAACCTGCCTCCAGAGGTTCAATATTATAGGGCAGTGAAAGCCAACCAAGGTATTACTCCATCCAGCGATAACCCTGCTTATTGGCAGCCCCTGACCACCGATCCCCGCAGTACGATTGTACGTGATTTTGCCGTAGACATTGCTCTTTATAGAGTGGTTCCTGCCAATAGCCCCGTAGAGATTGCCAGTCAGTTTAGGCAATTCTATGACGACGCGATTGCCTGGTGCAAGGTGTATATGAAAAACGAACGTCCTACACAGTTGCCTCAAGAACCTCCGGGGGACCGGGGGATACTGATTGCGGGTGGGAAAGTGAAACCTGGCAACGACAGGCAGGATAGCCGGGGGAATGATTATAAAGGGTGGTAGAATTTAAAAGTTACATACACATTACAAATGATTGCCAAATGTCTAAAAAAACAAAAAAACGAGCTACTGCTGCTCATCACCTGAGCGCTTTTGCCTCAGTGTTTCAATACGGCAGGGACCGGGTAACCATTGCCGACTGGATGCAAGCCTGGCGCATTGCCGAAAGCCCAGTAATGCCCCGCACCTATCCTTTGATGGAAGTCTATGATATGGTGTGCATCGATGCCGAAGTAATCACCGCCATCAACAACCGCAAAAACAAAGTACTGGGTGAGCCTTTTCTGGTGCTTGACCCTGACGGTAATTATCAGGAGGTTGCCACCAAAAAATTAAGAGGCAGTTGGTTCGATGATTTCATCAATGCGGTGCTCGATGCAGAGTTTTTTGGTTACTCGCTGATTGAGATAGGGCAAGATTTACATGATAACTATTCAATCAAAGAAATCAACACCGTTGAGCGACGCAACATTATTCCTTCTCGGAAGCTGGTACTGCCTTACCCTTTCTCTGCCTATCAGGAAGGCATTGATTTTAGCGCCGATTATCTGAAGCGTTGGTACATCTTCTGCCATAGCAAACGCTTTCCTCTGGGCTTGCTGTTGTACGCGGCTCCTTATGCCATTCTCAGCAGAGATGCCTTGGTAAAGCACGCTGAATTTAATCGGGATTATGGCAAGCCTTACAAAATAGTGCATACCGACAAGGAAGGGGAAGAACGCCGTGAAGTATTGGATGCCTTACTGAATGTAGAAGAAGAGCTCAATGGAGTGTTTGATATTGAAGAAAAGGTAGAGGTTGCTTTTCCCTCCGGAGGGGGTGGTACCGTTGATACCTTTGACAAAATGGATGAGAAGGCAAGCAAGAAGCTGCTCAAAATCATTCAGGGGCACGTCAAGTTAAGCAATGATACCGATGGCGGTGCCCAAACCTACATGAATAAAGACAGCATTGCCAAAACGCCCAGCGAAGAAATCAGAGAATACGATATGGCAAGGGTAGAGTCGGTAGTGAATGAAGAACTCTTTCCCCGCCTGCTGGACTTCAATTACCCGTTTACCGGGCATTCGTTTATTTTTCTGGATACTTACCTACGCGAGCTCCAGCGCCAAAAGAAAAGTATCTCTGAGAAAGCCCTGGAGCTTGCCCTGAGCCATTTTGAGGTAAGCACTGCCGAGTTTGAAAAAGCTACGGGAATCAAGGTAAAAAAGAAGGCAACCTTGCCAGTAGACCAAAATATGAAGGCAGTAGTAAAAAAGAATGCTGAGAATGATACAAACACTAACACTGCCACGGATTCTGAAGCTAATCAGGAAACAGGCAATCAAGTGGATAGTACGAGTAATCTTGATACTAATGTCGAAGTTGCCAAAAACCAGGACTTTTTTAAGTATGGATCGGTGACCCTGCCCATTAGAGATAAAAAGCTATGGGCAAGCCTACTGCCAGACATCGAAGTACACGACTTATACATCTGCCCCAAGGCTGGAGTCTACGGCTATGAAGACACGCCTCACATCACTGCCTTGTATGGGCTACACGCCTTGCCCAATGCCTCAAAAAAACTTGAAGCGTTGCTTTCTGCTGCTACCCAAAAAGCGCTTGAGGTACAACTCACCGCGATTTCGGTGTTTGAGCAAAAGGACAAGGACTATGAAGTACTTAAGTTTGAGGTGACAAGCCCTGCCTTGGTAGCACTCCACGAAGCATTAAAGGCGGAGCTCAAACATACTTTGCAGTATGAAACCTACCAGCCCCACGCCACCATTGCTTTTATTAAAAAGGGAACAGCAAAGAAATATACTTTGACTCAACTTGAGCAACCAATCAAGCTATCTCTAAGCGAAGCGATATACAGTGATGGTAGGGGTAACAAGACACTCATCAAACTCTAAACGACGCTTTGCGCTAACGCCATAAAACCATTGAACCATAAAACCATAGAATCTAAATGCTGATGATCAACGAGCGAAAGTTTAGAAAAGTGATGCGTGGGGTGCCCCAGGGGATAGGACGGCTAATGCTGCGCTATGTTCAAGGCAATTTTGCCAGTGAGTCGTACCGGGGCAGCGCCTGGCAACCCCGCCAAAACCCCAACAACCGCAAACCTTTACTTAATGATACTGGCAAACTCAAAGCTTCTTTTAAAGTAAGAGAAGCCAATTGGCGAGTAATTAGGGTGGGCAGCGATCGGCAGGCAGCAAGTGGCAACGTTCACCTTGCCCAGCTCCACAATGAAGGGGCTAAAGGCGCTGCGACCGTTCGCACCTATACCCGGAGGGGGCGTAACGGCTCGGTAAGGGTACGTAGCCACCGTAGGCACGCCCACCTGCCCCAACGACAATTTATGCCCATTCCAGGTAAAGAACCACTCCCTCCGGAACTTTGGGCAGCCATTGAAGATTTTGTAAGTGTAGAGTTAGACAAAGTATTTAAGTAGAAATGATCAATTTATACAACGCACTGGAAGCTCGGCTAAAATCTCCTGAAGTAGGCATCCGCCATTTTAACTTGTGGGAAGGACAATTTGATAATACCAGCGAAAAATTTCCTTACCCTTTGCCTGCCGCCTACCTGGAAATCACCCGCGAAGACACCAGCCCACTGGGGGACAAGGTGCTACTGGTCAAGTCTAGTTTTACCCTGCACCTTGGTTGCAAAGACTACCGTCCCACTACCACCGGGACCAAGGTTACCACAGGCAAAGGTATACTGTTGCTCTCCCAAGTCATCACCGCCCAGCTCCACGGTTGGCAATCGGGTAAGTTTGGTACGCTTACCCAAACAAGCAGGCGCACCGTGAATGGCAACGGCTATTTGTACAGGGTGGAGCAAAGCTATGAAATGAGTTACAAGGATTATGGGGCGCAGGTGGAAAGGGAGAAGATTGGTGGAGTTAATCTAGGTTTCAATTTAAGATAGTAGTGCAAGATTATTAGGCAGTTGTCTGTTGGTTAAAAACTATTTTTAGAATATATGGATAATAATTATCCATTGAACATAGCAAAAAACGGTATATAATTATTAGAAACTATGAAGAATTCCTTGATAGGCTCAATTTGATACTTATGATATACCTGAACAGTGCCCTAATTGCGGAGAAGAGGGTACAACCCTGATGACTACTTTTTTTACCTTTGCAGGTCTTCTTTTCTTAATTTTTCCTCTGAGAAAAAGAAGGCTGCTACCCGCTGCACCTCCTGTGAATTTGAAATGAGTGAGCAATCCCTGCCAGAAAATTTCAAAAAGATATTTAACAGAGCCAAGCACTACAAAAGCGCACCTCTGTGGGTATTTTCAGGTTGGTATTTGCCAGTAGCATTGACGATTGATGGGATAGATAATCTATATTCCAAGCCTTTTTCTGCTGAAAAGATCATTCTTACAAAAAAACAAGAATAGGAAATGTATAATAAAGGGGTGGTTATAACTGCCTATTAACCACCTCTGGCATAAAAACCCAACAAAAAACAACAAAGGTCAGAGTACAATAGCAAATAAAGTTAAAGATAGAATTCATTTGATTTTGTCCGATTCCAATAAATATTTATAGTTAAAATAAGTTTCTGACTAGTGTAAGCAGTATTCACCAAAACTATCAAACAATGAGAACACATTTTTTTATTATTTTACTTTGTTTTTTATGTACCCTTGATCACACCTCTTTAGCTCAAAAGGCTACAACGTTTCAAAATGCACAGGGCAAGTGGGGGTATAAAGATAAAAATGGTAAAGTAAAAATACCTGCCAAATATGACTATATCAGAGTAGCCTCTCTGAAAAACAGTAAAAGATTGATTGTTATAAAAGACAAGAAATATGCATTATATACTACTGATGGTAACGGCATTACAGGTTTTACATATCAAATGATATCAGTCCCTAACCCTGATAGTCAATTGATTTTAGCAAAAAAATCAGAGCTTTATGGTTATATCAATTCACAAGGAAAAACGGTTTTACCCTTCAAATACAGTAATGCATCGAACTTTAAAGATGGTAAAGCAAACGTGTGGCTAAACCGTAGATTATTTATGATAGACACTTCATGAAATGACACCAAAGAAGTATCAACAGCTATTCTTATTAGTGATCATATAGCAAAGCCCAAAATAAGATTCAAAAAATACTTTATATGATTATCTTAAGAAAAATCTACGCTATCCTGACGAAGCTCGTAGACTGGGAGTAGAAGGACGTGTTTACATACAGTTTTATGTAGAGAAAGACGGTAGTTTGTCTAACTTTCAAGTTTTTAAAGGCATTGGCTCAGGGTGTGACAAAGAAGCCATTCGTTTAATCAAGGAAGGACCTAAGTGGATTCCTGCCAGGCAAAGAGGAGTAACAGCGAGGACAAGAAAAATGATTCCCATTAACTTTAAAATTACAGGTAATTAAGCAACTTTAAGTATCCAGACCTTACAAGTTTATTAGCCCATTGAATAAAGAAGCGTTTCAGTGTCTATTGAAGCGCTTCTTTATGTAGTTGCCAAAATCCTCAAACATCTACCCACCCCTCCACCGAATACCTCGATACCTGGGTTTTGCCACAGCGGGTACAACGCCTTTTGAGGCTGTCGCCTTGCCATTTGTGCCCCCATATTTTGCAGGCAAGTGGGATTTTGATGGGGGCAGGATTATGCATTGTTTTTTTCATAATTGGCTACTCTTTAAAATCAACCTTACGGTATTTGGGCGCAGGTAATATATGTAACCTAGCAAGCTACATACAAAGCTAACTTCTCCTAAGCTTTGCCACTTTATAAAAGCAGCCTGAACATCTTGATGACGCCGCTTACCATCCATCCAGTAAGGCGATGACTTTATGTGTTCCCTAATAGTAAAAAGCTCACTGACACTTATTTTTGTCTCTACAAATGCAGGATTAGCTATTTTATCAAGTCCTCTATTAATTATAGTGTGTACTGAACGAGGGCGGTAATAATACTTATAAGCTAATACCTGACTCATGATTGCCATAGAACCATACCTAATCCGCTGCAAGTATTTGAAATTACGCAATAAGTCGTTTTGCCTTCGCTCAGTAGGGGTTTCAGTAAGAGAGTCGTTAACTCTTTCAATAACCCGCTCTAACTCTGTAAGTGTTACTTGATCCACTTTTATCATCTTATTCATTATTTGTTCATAGTATTTTGTGTTTCTACCTCTAATTTACAAAAAAACATTGAATGCTAACATAGTACCTACCTATGCTCATAATATCACCATTTGATATACACAGTTTGCCAAACTAGGAGGTAATACTACATTTTTGATTTGTTCATTTATTAAAACAAAAGAGGTTGGCGCTATGGAGCTTATTGCCAAGTATGGAGTATCTGTTATCATCAGTACATTCGTGGCAGGTGATTTTTTTAGAAAGAAGTTTATCCAATGGAGAGATAAGCGTAAGGTAAAACAAATCAATCTCACCGAGCATCCAGTCATTCAGCTCTTGTTTGATATAGACATGTATGTACAGCAACGCAAAGCAGCAAATGAGTTTTATAAGCAAGTCATTAAGGTCTACACAGAGTGTTTATTTAGCGCTCTTACCGAGACCATTATAAACAATGTTATTCCTTTTGGTGAGGAACTGGAAGACAAAAGCAATGCTGAGTTTTTAAAGTTTTATAACCACTTGCGTAGGTTGTTCTTTGAACGGTATCATTACAAGGTAAAACATAGTGGCATTGACCTCAGGCTAGTTGCTTATTATGACCTGATTGTTTCAGGCACTGCCCTTATGGCAGTCAAAACTATCAGCAACGAACTATCTTCAGCTACAAAAAAACATAAAAAACTCAGGGCATACAATGCATTGAGTATTGTGGCAGATTTTATTGAGATTTATAAAAACAATGCTATTCCGCTATTCAATGCTGCTAATGGCAAGTTTAAAGGTTTGAAGTATAAAAGTTACACCAATGACTAACCTTATAAAAAAAACTACTCGTGCTATAGGCGATAAGTTCTTCAGCTTCTTACCCTTTCTCGTAGGGTGCGCCATCATTGTGTCATTTTGTGCCATCACCATCACGGTCATAGTCAACCCTGCTTCACTCAACGCTAAAGATAACCCCACTATTGGAGGCATTGTAGGAACCATCAACACCTTGATGACCATGCTTGCTACCTATTTCTTTACAAGAAGAATGAACTCTACCAACGAATAACACTTCATATCAATTATAATTTAAACAAATACTATGAACATTGAGACAAAAATTAAAACCAAACACAAAAGGCTAGTGCTTCTATTGGGCGTATTAATAGTAGGAACCTGTCTGGTAGTAGGTTGCCACAAAATTATTCGGGTAAGCAAAACCCCGGATGAAAAACTTAGCCCTGAAAAAATGGTATTGCCTCGTTTTGTGGCAAACAAGCTCACCCAAAAACTACGGGAGGTGCTACCCGATACTTTTGCCCGTGTAGAGACCAGGCAAATATTGCCCTTGGGCGACACCAAAACGGTGTTCATCGAGGGCAAATATGCCGTAGGTGGCATCCAATTTCTGAAGGAATCAGCAGATAAAGTGGGGGTGGCACTCTCTTATGACCTGGAACAGTTCTTTGCTTTTATGGCAGCCAAACTCAAAGAAGAACTCACTGCCAGGGGAAAGGCAAACCCGGAGATCATAGAAGCATTGGATCTATCGCTGGACATTTTGTTTGCTTATTACGAAACCAAAGCGAAAATACCTGTGCAAGGCAAGCTCAACACAGTTTTCCCGAACTCAGCCGCCGCCACTGCCCAGGTGTTTTTATCTCAGCTTCGATTGCTTTACTTTCAGATAGTAAGCCGTGGTGATGGCGATGGAGTAATACTTAAAATAGGTTGGAATGCAGATATGTTTGAAGTCTTTTTGACCGATGTACTCGCGGGGAAGTATAAAGTGAAGGTGGTAGAGAAGGAGTAAACACCACCAGTTGTCCCTCTCTAAAGTAAAAAAAACTTGAAGGAAAGTAGATTAGCATCTACCTATCCTCCAAGATCCTTTAACCAGCTATGCATTGCAAAGGTATGTTTCTTTTTGGTAATTTAAAATATCTTTGCTGTTTTTTTTAACATTTCAACCAAGTAAAAACTTTTTAAAATTAACTGTTGCCAAGGGATTGAATAAAACATCACAAAATATCCTTTAAACAAACCATAAAAATTGAAATCATTAAATTCTCTAGGTTGATGTCAATCTTATCAGGGCTATACCAAGGGCAGTAGGTGGCTTCAACGGTAAAGTTTCTTTTGTTTTGTTGTTGAAGTAAAACTATCTTTCTGATCAAGGTGCTGTAGTAGTGTTGGGGAGAGTTCTTTCGGGGGAATAACATCTGACTAAGTAGAGGTAGGTATTGAAAGTATGGCTACCTGGAAGCTTTCTTGTTCGAATTGACTCGCATCTGAGTCCAATGACCCTCAGGGTAGGGCGAAAACAACAAATTCTGCCTGTTTATCGATTAAATAAGCGATCAGTGTTAAAGCTAATTAAATATTATTCAATTTGTTATTTTTTAAAGGTAAAAGTTAGAAAAAATCCCGCTTGGGAGATGTGTGTCAAATTATCTAACGTTGACACTATTTGTCAAAAGTTAAGAGCCCCTTGGATTGTATATGATTGCACTACAAATCAGGCAATATATACTACACTATTGATCGCATTCCTGAAGCCACTTCACCGCATGAGCTTTGGCAGCAATAGGCATGATATGCAAGCAACCACTTGGGAACAGTTTATTCAAACGGCGTGAGAATCCAAATTGATAAATTACGTTTTCAGGAAAAGTAAAGGCAATGTAGTGTTTGCAGCCTATGGTTTTGGTAATTTTAGGAATCCATTCATCCACCACCCAATCAATGTCTTCGGGGCTTGCTGAAAAATTTTGTAAGTCTAAAAACCATTTACCCACTTGGTATTTTTTGGCATGTTGACCAACTTCCTGAAGTAAACCTTTGAAATCTTTTCTTGGACAATGTCCTTTGCTTTTAATAATGAAAATTCCTTCTGAAGCCATTAAATCAGCGCTGATGTAGTTGCTTCTATAAATATCGGTAATTTTAGTGTTTGTTGTAGTGCTCATTGTTAATGATTAATCGTGAAATTTTGTATTAAGTATTTAGTTTGATAGTTGGCAAAAACCAAACAAAGAGATTAAGCAATTGATTATTAATCATTTAAATTAACAAGAACAAGCGTTAAATAACCATTTAGAGAAAAACTCCCTATTTGGGAATAATAAGTTAAGCATGGCTGTTCATTGGTAGAATCCTTAGTTGCTCAATAACTTGCTTCACGTAATACCTTTTTTAGGTGCAGGGTAGTAAGTATTTTATGTTGGTCGAAGTAAACAATGGCTTGTTGTTTCACTGCCTCATAACTCAGTTTTTTGAAGCGCAGGGTGTGGTATTCAAACTCCTCATTTACCGGGCTCAAATAAAATATTCAATTCGTTTAAACGGACGATGTATAGTTTGCGCCACTCTCCTTTGTCGAGATCGTAGTAGTTAATCCAGTCTTGACCTTTAGGTGGGCAAGACGTTGCTGGCTTATGCAGGTATATGAATAATAGTCGTTCGTTTTATTAATTCTATCTTTTATTTTTTTGGTTGAATCCACCTAAAAGAGTGCTCCACTGACTTCATCTAAAATTGACGGGACATTCTTTTGCTTAGCCTGCCTCACGATTTGCCTCCGCAAGCTGCTCGGTTTGTTCCATCAAGAGGCTGAGTTCTCCGTCTAGTCTATCAATAATTTCGAGCTCTTTTTCATAAAAAACTACCTCTACCAAAGACCGGGAATCTTTAGCCTGTTCCAGGGCTCTTTCGGCAAGCAACCGTTCTTTGCAGAGTTCTTCACTGCGTACAGTAAGCAGGGTATACAATGCTGCCTGGGCATTCATTTGATCTTTATTATTCATATTATTATTGTATTTGGTAATAGTTCAACTGTGTTTTACTTTGAATCAAAGTACGACAAACATGCCTCCACTACCCAGGACTTAATTACCTGACAGCGAAGCAAATAAGGTTTCTTACAAAACGCACATTACGCTCTCCAAATAAACCAAACTACCCCAATATATCCTGATTCACCCCAAAAAACCTCCACTGTTTTTACCATTTGTTATCATTTGCCTATAGCATTGCTATTCTATTGCATTATGGTAAGTGTGATTTTGGCAAAGACAGCTTATATGATGTTAAAATCAACGAAGAATGGTAGAATGCCAATGTACGCTACTGGGGCTTTAAATTTGAAAACCAACAACAAGCTGATGGAGTTAATCGCTCTGCCAGCTTGTTGTTTTTAGCTGCTCTCGATCTATAAAATAGCTTATTATTACACTCGTATACCAGCAAACCTACACTCCCATAAAACCCCTCTTTTTACCCTGCTCATTCCTTGCTTAATAGCTGCCCAAACCAAACAAAGAAAACTGATGGCTTTAAGATACACAGGCGATTGCCACGTGGCAGGCAGTCGCGCCGAAATACTGGACTTGAAAAATGGGACCAACACCACGGGCAGCAATCCTGATGTGCGCACACTCGCACCGGGGCTGCTTGCCACGGTGACCGATGCCACAGGTGGGGCAGTGCAACTCGCTGCGGTGAGCACTTCACAGTTTGCCGCGCTTGCCGCCCAGGAAGATGGGGATGCCCCCTGGAAACCGATTACATACAACATTGACACCGATACGGCCACGGCACTGAGCTAGGCGAAACTGCATGGAAGAATACAAATATTTTGACATTCGGAACGCCGCAGGAGAGGTTGCCCATATTTTACTCTATGACAAAATCGGGGTAAATGAAGAAGGTAAGGGTATCTCCGAGCAACGGTTTGCAAAAGAACTGTACTCGCTTGCCCGAAGGTACCGCCGCCTCAATGTACGCATCAACTCGCCCGGCGGCAAAATTACTGATGGCTTGTCTATTTGCGCTGCAATTCTCAACATCAACCAAAGTACGCCTGGGGTGCGCATTGATACTTATGTAGACGGGCTTGCCCTGAGCATTGCGGGGCTGATTGCGGTATGCGGCAAAAAAGTAGGCATGTGCAATTTTGCCAAATTGATGCTCCACAACCCTTTTATTGGGGGCAAAAACAGCACTAACCCCAACGAGGCAGGGCAACACGAAACCTTGATGCAGGTCAAAGAAATGTTGCTCACTTTGCTTGCTACCCGCACCGGACAAAAGGTGGATACGCTATCAGCCATGATGAACCAAACGACCTGGCTGAGTGCAGCTGAGGCAAAACGACAAGGCTTTGTGGATGAAGTGTTTGAACACCCCAGAAAGAAAAGCATGGCTACATCAGTGGCTGCTGCCGAAAACGATGTGGCAAGCCTCTTTGATATTTTCAATCAATACCCCATAAAATTTTTACCTGAACCTACAAATACAAATCACCCTATGAGTTTAACATCTGAACAGGCAGAACAACTTCGTAATGAGGTGCTGGGCTATAAAGGCGACCTGACCGCTGTGCTCAATGCCTGTGGGCTACCCACCGATGCCGGACGCGACGGCATTCTTGGCCATGTCGAAGGACTTCGCAACGAGATCAAACGCCTTAAATCGCTTGACCTCAAAATTGAAAGCTACAAAACCAATGTCGAAAACCTGGAAAACGAAAAGAAAAGGTTACACGACGAGGTAGCCGAAATGAAAAAACACGAAGCCATTGCCTTGGTAGAGAATGCCATCAAAGAAGGGAAAATTGCTCCGGTAAAAAAGGAAAAATGGCTTAACCACGCCTATGACAACTATGACATGGTGCGCGATACGCTTGCCGATATGCCTACCCACCCCAACCTGGTCAGTAAGATCAAGGCCATGGGTACCAGCAACGAAGCCGGGGCAAGTGCTGGTTTTGAGGAGTTAAGCTTTAGCGAACTGTCCAACAAGTTTCCGGAAAAACTGATGCTGATCAAAAACGAAAACCCGGTGCTTTACAAAGAGCTGTTCCGCAAGGAATACGGTACTGAGCCAGTGCTCTAAGTTATACTTAAACAAAAATGGTTTTGAGGATGGACTTTGACTAATTGTCTGAATACCAACATTAATCAACCGAAGCTACAGCTTTGCTGTGCTGAGCTCAGCTTCAGCTAATCCTATAAATCCTAAAATCACTTTAATCCTAGTATAGTTTTTTAGTCAGTAGTCGGGAGTCAGGAGCTTTATCAGACTTCCGATTATTTCAAAACATTTACACTAAATATTCAAAATTTTATGGCAGGAGTTCATAAGGAAATCTGGACGGGTGAGGTAATTCGCAAGTTCAGAAAGGATACTTCATTTATGAATCGCATCCCGGATCGCAGCGATCTGGTCAATAACAAAGTGATTCACCTCACCGAATTGGGGGCTGACCCCAAGGTGCTCATCAATAACAGTACTTACCCCATTGCTACGGTAAACGATGTAGACTCGGATGTGGCCATTAGCCTGGACAAGTTTGACACCGAAAACACCTCGGTGTCGGACGATACCTTGTACGCCATTTCGATTGATAAAATGGGCGAAACCACCACCAAGCACACCGAATCAATGCGCGAGGCAACGGGCGACAAAGCCATTCACGCTTTTGCTCCGGCGAGCAATACCGCGCGCACTCCGGTGATTGTGACCAGTGGCGAAGCCGTGAGCGAAGATGGGATTACCCGTAACCGCATGGTGCCTGGCGATGTGGCTCATCTCAAGCGACGCTGGGATGATAACAATGTACCCAAGCAAGGCAGGGAATTGATTCTTTCGCCTGCCCACATCCAGGATTTGATTACTACCCACGAAAGCTTTCGTGACCAATACGCAAATATTAGAGAAGGGCAACCCCTGCGTTTGTATGGCTTTATGATCGGCGAATACACCTCTTTGCCTTATTATGCCGACAGTGGCATCAAGAAAGCTTTTGGCAGCTTATACAACCCTGGCACCGACCGCATTGCCAGCGTGGGTTTTGTAAATTCTGAGATGTTTAAGGCACGCGACCGGGAGGTAAAAATGTACTGGCAGCGCTCTGAAAACAACCCTCGTTTGCGCCAACACGAAGTGGGCTTCCGCATGTACTATGTGGCGTTGCCCAAAGCTAACCGGGCAGTTGGAGCGATCGTGGGGTAAAACTCAATTGTTGTTGCCTACGGCTCATTGTTCCATTTTAAATGGTTTTATGGCTCTATGTTATGGTTGGGCGAAGCCATTCTACTGCGCCTTGCGAACTATTTAACAATCTAACAATCCCAACAATTATTTTTTTAACAATCATAACAATTTAAACATGACACAAATCAAACAATACAACAAAGAAGAGCTTCGGGCAATATTACCCGAAGCCTTTCAGCGCTACCGTGATCAGGCAACCCTACTGGTGCTCTCAGACACCAATATTTTTGCCGATGACCCTGGCGGTCAGAGCCTCGCGGTCAAGCACTCGCATAAGTTCCACACCCGCATTTTTCGGTTTCAAAACCCCGAATATGCCGAAGGTCGCCAGGAACAAGCCTTTGGAGTGATAGAAGATGTAGAGGAAGAAGAAGCCACCCCCAAGGTAGGCAAAACTTCGGCGAAAGCCACTGCTAAAAAAGTAGTGGAGAGTGAGCCCATAGTGGAAGATAATGTAGAAGATAAGGATGATATTTCGGCAAACCTCACAAAGCAGGTAAAAGCAGAGGAAAAAGCAGCCGAGGCTAAAAAAGCGGCAACTACAGTACGCAAAAGTGGTACGGCTGGAGTGAAAGCAAAGAAGTAGAAATAGTCCAAAGTTGGGAGTTGGTAGACAGGAGTTTCTACAGCCTTAAGCTTTTAGCCATTAGCTTTTAGCTTGAGGCTGTTTTTTAAGCAGGTAACCAACTTTATAGCACGTTGATTTTAGATAGGTATAAAGTTCACAGGCCGAAGCTTAATCACTTTTGCAAATCTAATAATACTACATTACTAACTATGGTCTCCCGACTACTAACTACCAACTAAAAAAACTATGAACAACTTACCAGACGTTTCGGTCAATTACCTGGATGGGCAACTCGGCGGGGCGGGTTTTAGCAACGACGGGGTGGCGGCCATGCTGCTTTCGGGCGTTGCCGTGCCCCTTTCAGGGGATGCAGGGTTTGATTTGGGGACAGTCATTGGTCCCTTTTTCGGGATCAAAGATGTGCAGAAAAAAGGCATTACTGCCGAATATGACACCAGCAATTCGCTGAAAGTATACGCCCATTGTGTAGACTTTTACCGTCAGGCGGGTGAAGGAGCTGAACTCTACTTGATGCTTGCCCCCAAAACAGTAACGATGGCAGAAATGCTGGATACCGCTGGTAACTATGCCCCTGATTTGCTCAACCAAAAACAAGGCAACATCAAACTATTGGGAGTGGGCAGGGTACCCGATGCGGCGTATAACGCCAGCCCCAGCGAAGAGTTAGACCCTGATATCCTGGCGGCTTTGGCAAATGCCCAACTACTTATCAATACTCAACAGGCATTGCACCAACCTGTGCAGGTGATATTGGAAGGGCGCGACTTTCAGGGCAATGCTTCGGCAGTGAGTAATTTACGCACTCAAACCGCCAACCGGGTATCGGTGTGTTTGGGTTGGCACGACGATACTTACGAAGGCAGTTGGCTGGGCTTGGTACTGGGCAAAGTAGCCGGGGTGCCTGTGCAACGCAACATTGGGCGGGTAAAAGACGGCGACTTAGGCATTCAAAAGGCGTATATCGTCACGGCTGCTACGCCTAAAAAAACGGTAGAAGAGTATGGACAGGGCAACCTCAACTTGTTGCACCAACGCGGCTACATTGTCCCCCGTGCTTTTGCCAACCGTGCCGGGTATTACCTCAACGGCGACCCGGTGGCCATTGCGCTCATCACCGACTACAACAGCATTGGCCGGGGCAGGGTGGCAGATAAGGTGGCGCGCATTGCCTACAATGTGTATGTGCAGGAACTCCTGGACGATTTTCAGCTGGAGCAAGGCAAGTTACCTGTGGCCAGGGTGAAGGCGTTTGAGCAGGACATCAAAAAAGCCCTGGACTTGCAAATGACCAACAACGGAGAGGTGTCTTCGGTCACTCCGCTGATTGACCCTGACCAGGACGTGATTGCCACTGCCGAGCTCAAGGTGAAAATTGACATTGAACCCGTGGGCATGGCGCAAAAAATCACCATTGATTTGGGGTTTGTGAATCCAAGTTAAAAAAGTATGGTTAGATGGTTGGGCAAAGCCATGCAATACAACACCACTACAATGAACAATTTAAAGATTTAAAAAATGGCTAATAACTCCTCACAACTCCCCTTTGAAATAGGCTGGGAAGATGTAACGATCACCCTGTTTGGGCGAATTGTAGACGGCTTTCGCGGCTTTAAATACAAGGTGTCAAAAAGCAAGGCAAACATCCACGGGCGGGGTAAAGACCCGATTGCCCGTGCCAAGGGAAAGAAAGAATACGAGGGCAGCATCAAGCTGTTGTTTCGGGAAGTGATTGCCTTAGAAAAAGCCGCCATCCAGAACGGTGGAGCTGACCTGACCGACCTCGATCCTTTTGATATTACCCTGGTATATGCTGAGAATGGGCTGGTAGTCACTCATATTCTGAATAATGTAGAAGTAACTGAGTATGAACTTACCATGGAGCAAGGTGATGACTTTATGGAAGTTGAACTGCCTATTAGTATTGGGAAGATTAGCAGGCAGTAGCAGTGTTCAATTGTTGCGCTTCGCTTATTGTTAAATGGTTTTATGGTTGGGCGAAGCCACTCTGAGTCGCTTTGCGAACAATTGAACAATACCAGCAATTTTTAACAATCTTTTTTTAAAACATGACACAAATAAAAGAAAATACTGCTCCCGAATTTTTTACTCACGGAGAACAAAAGTACCGAAGCACTCCACCTTCCAAAGAAGAAGAAGCTCAGTGGAAAGTTACCTTTGGAGAAGTGCTTGCCGCCGATGATGGCGAAGGACACAGGCTTTGGCTGCGCCGACCTGATTTACCCATTATGCGGGTGGCCATTGCCCAGTTTAAAAAAGGCAAAACCACCATTGATTTTGAAGATTTACTCTTTAAGAGCTGTTGGCTGGCGGGCAATGAAGCCTGGCTTGTGAACGAAGATTTGTATGAAGCTGCCCTGAATGAGTTTGAGCCTTGGGTAGAAATACCCGATGCCGAAACCCGTTTCCTGGCAGACGAAAACCTCTACGAACTTAAAGTCAAAGGCTTTGTGGGTAAGGTGGCAAAACCTAGCCGCAGGCAACGCAAACAAGCCGAAAAACGCAACACCGCCAACAAACCTTTTGGCACTGAAATGCACTTGCTGGAAATGATTTGGCAGGAAGGCGACCTGAACGGGCTCCGCCAGGACGACTTTGCCTATATGGGCGTACTTGCTGCAATTCAGGAACTTAAAACCCGGAAAATAGTAGAGCTGGTAAAAAAGTAGCCGAGTACCGCATCAAAGGCGAAAAAGTGGACATGGAACAATGGGAAGCCATCCACGAAGGCTTTTTGCGGTACTATTTTTCCCTGAGCAGCACCGAGATAGATTCGCTTTCAGACGACGAGTTTGCCCGTCAGATTGCCCTGTTGGAATACATCAGAGAGGAAGAACGCAAGCAAACCGCATTGAATGTGAGTCAGTCGGGAGTCTATAGTCAGTAGACGAGAGTTTTCAGTTACAGCCTCAAGTCCTTAGCCATGAGCTTCTCCGTGCGGCGGAGTGGAGCAAAGCTCTCATTAGCTTTAGCCCGTCGCAGATGGCTCACGCGTCTGTTTGTTCAAATGCTCAATCCTTAAGGAATCGAACGTAGTGCGATGGCTCACTGCTATATTCTGAAATCTTAAGTAACAGAAATTAATGAGTATGAAACACTTACTCTCATTATTGCAAATTTAATAATCGTATAATAAAAAACTCCCGACTACCAACTCCTAACTCCCGACTAAATGACCTACGACTTAAACCAATTATACCAAAGAGCCTTCGGGCGATTTATTGTGTATCCAGGGCTCACCAAACCAAGCAAGCTATTAGAAAGCTATACCCCTTTGGCGCTTTTGGGTAAGGGCAAAAAACAAAGTTTGTTGAGCACGCCTATTATGATGCCGCTGAAGCTGGATGATTATGCTTTTCCCCTGGAGCCGCTCATTGAGGTGAGTACCTCTAAATCTATTGTGATCAATCAAATGGTGAACGCCGAAACCAATGTATTGGAGGATATGGGGCTGGACAATTTTAAACTCACCATTCGGGGCTTTTTGGTCAGCGAACAAGCAGGCAGCGCTCCGCTGGATGAGCTACGCAGGTTGATGAAACTTATCAGGAAACGCAGCAGCCTCAAGGTAAACAATGAACTACTTGGTGCCTTTGGCATTCGGGAGCTTGCCATCTTGTCGGCGCGCTTTGGCGACCCCGAAGGAGGCATTGAGTTTAAGCCTTACACGCTGGAATGTATTTCAGACGAGGCAGTGGAGTTAAGGCTCAATCAAGATAAAGCGGACGCGTTTACTGATACCAGCCCGCTTCCCGAAGATTCAAGATAAATAGTCCACAGCGTTCAGTCAATAGTTGGTAGCTGTGGTGTACGTATAAACTGCTAGTAATATACTGAAAACCAATAGTATAAACACAATTTTTATTTATGAGACACGCCAGCCTCTTTAGTGGTCTGGGCGGCTTCGATTTAGCCGCCGAAAGGATGGGCTGGGTTAATGTTTTCACCGTCGAAAACAACCCCTTTTGCCAAACCATTCTCCGCCATTACTGGCCAGACAGCACCCATTATGAAGACATCAGGCAAATCGACTTCAGTCCCTATTACGGGCAAATCGACCTCCTTACCGGAGGATTTCCCTGCCAGCCATTCAGCCAGGCTGGAAAACGCAAAGGAATTAACGACGAGCGTTATCTCTGGCCGGAAATGCTCCGCGCTATACGAGAGATCAGACCCACTTGGGTGCTGGGTGAAAACGTTGCTGGAATCGCCACGATGGTACTCCAGCCGCGTGTTACTCACCTGGAAAGCGGGGCCAATGCTGAGGGCGAAACAATACACCGAACAATGGAAGCCGAAGCCGTTATCCACCGAATATGTGAAGACTTCGAAGCCCTCGGTTATAGCGTCCAACCGATGGTTATTCCGGCTTGTGCCGTTGAAGCGCCCCACCGAAGAGACCGGGTCTGGTTTTTGGCCTACACCCACCGTAGTGCAACGCGATCATCCCGAAAGAGTAGCACGCCTCAAAGCAATGGGAGCCAAAACCATGACAAGCCGAATGGCAGGCAAACTACGCCCCAACAGTATACTAGACTATGCCATGTTTCATTCGCTGCTGCCTACCCCCACTACCCAGGAACCAGGCAGCCTCTGTACCCTTACCCCCAATGGGAGACGGCAGAGCAAAGATGGCAAGAACAGCTACAGCCTGAACTTGGGCAGGATGGCGACTATGAAGCTACTGCCCGTTGCCAACCTAAATGGCGATATACCTACCCCGCCCCAAGGCAAGACTACAGGTTCCGCCCCAATTGGCAAACTCAATCCCCGGTTTGTGGCGGAGATGATGGGTTTCCCGCCCCTGTGGACGGAATTACCCTTCCTCGCCTCCGAAATGAGTCGATCAAAGGCTACGGAAACCCGGTAGTGGTGCCACTGGTGTTGGAGATTTTTAGGGGGATTGAGGAGGTGGAAAACACATTATAAACATACCCCATGAGCTCTCTGAGTAGCTGATGGGGTGTTTGCATTTTGCGAATAAATTTGCAAATCGTGAATTTTCAAGACAACACCACTCATACAACCCCAAATAAGGCTATTCTCTTCTTTACAAATCAATAAAACCTACGCCTGACATATTATGGCACAAAAAGACCTGAATTTTATGTCTTGATTGGCTATTTTTGAATTCTTAACCCTTTTCCCTTCCACAAAAGACCTTCATCCTTGTCCAACTATCCCTTTAATGGCGATATTTGCCTCTATATTTATTTTTTTCATTAAAAAAGTATCCAAATCAACGGTATGATTTGGGTATAAATATTAAGAAAGCTTTTCACTTACTTAAATCCGAATTTGTAAATTCAATTTCCATGCGATTAATCCAAAAACAATTACCTTGGCTGTTGTCAGCTTTATTTTTGTTCACCCTTGGTTGTAAGAAAAAAGAGGAAGACCCTCAACAACCTGCCCAGACCAGCCTGAGTACTTTTATTCCTACTTCTGTAGATTTTACCTCGGTCACCCTCAAAGGAAGCATTTCGACCGTAGGCGATGGAGGCATTACCGACCACGGTTTTGTCTGGGGGGAAACTGCCAGCCCTGACCTCAACTCGGCGGGCAAACATTCGCTGGGAGCAAAAACCGAAGCAGGGGCATTCGAACACGCCGTGACTGGGCTTACTGCGGGCAAAACCTACCACGTGCGCGCCTACGCCACCGATGCCCAAGGAACAGTCTACGGCGAAGATAAAACCTTTAGCACTACCAACAGCCCCACCATTACTGAGTTTACCCCCACCGAAGCCGGGCAGGGCGATACCATCACCATCAAGGGAACCAACTTCAACGCCACCACCGCTGAAACAAGCATTAAATTTGGCACTACCGCCGCTACTAGCATTATTAGTGTAGCTGAAACTGAAATAAAAGTAGTGGTCCCTGCTGGGGTAACCGAAGGCGTCAATAAAATCACCGCAACGATCAAAGGGCTAGAGGCTGCTTCTACCACTGATTTTACTTACCTAGGTGGTTTGTGGACACAGAAAAAGGATTTTGGGGGAGTGGCAAGAACTGAAGCAGTAAGTTTTACCATCGGAACCAAGGGTTATATAGGTTTGGGCAGGTCTGGTTCGGCATCTTCAACGGCTTTGGATGATTTGTGGGAATACGATGCTACCAATGATGTTTGGACACAAAAAGCCAATTATTCTGGGGGTAAGAGGTCATTATCAATCAGTTTTGTAATTAATGGTGTTGCATTCGTTGGTTTAGGCGGTGATGTAGATGGAAAAGGTAAAAAGGATTTTTGGCAGTACAACTCTACTACTAATCAATGGAGTAAAATTGCTGATTTTGCAGGGGATAGTCCCAATGGATCAGAGTGGTCTTTTTCTTTGGGAGGTAAAGGATATGTGATTAGACCTGCTGCAAGTGAGCTTTGGGAAATAGATACTGGTGTGTGGTCAAAGAAAAATAACTTACCCATGGCAGGAGCAGATTTTGTTTTTGTTCTGAATAATGTGGCTTATTTGGTAAAAGCTAACGAGAAAGTGTGGAAGTATAATGCTGTAGCTGATACTTGGAGTTCCTTGAAGGAATTTCCTGGAAAGGTAATTTTGGGTGGAATGGTGTTGGATGGTAAAGGTTACGTTGCTTCTTCATCTGATGATGGTTATATATTTTGGGAGTATACTCCAGCCACTGATATCTGGGCGAAGAAACAAGGTTTAGCAAACCGGGTGGGCACTCCTTTATATTCAGAAGCTTTTGTCGTAGGAGATAAAATTTATATTAGAGAAGGAGGTACCTTAAGAGCTTCGGTATGGGAGTTTGATCCCACTAAATAAATAAAAATATTGAGGGGCAAGAAGTCAGCATTTGTCGCTGGCTTCTGTTTTTTCTTTTTGATCAAACGATACAAAGATTACCTATTTTAATCTATCCATCATGAAATTTACAACGATTACGACATTCAAGCACTTTATCACCTTTTTTTTACTCTCGGCGGGCATTCAATTCACTGCCCAAGCCCAAATTGCGGGCAATATTACCGTCACTACCTCTGGCATAGGTGCTTCCGAATCTTACATTATATTTTTTAATGGGGAAAACAAACTACCTGGAATTTCAAAAGGGCATTTCTACCCTGACCCTTTGGTGCAAGACGGAGGGTGTGAGTATGCCACCGAAGTAACCACCCTTTCCGATTACGATGCGGGGGTGCTTTATGATCAAACTGTAGTACCGCTCAATACCAATGAGTGTAGCAACCGGGTATTTGCATTTAGGTGGACGCCTCAATTGATGCATGAGCCCAAGATTGATAACAACACAGTGTGTTCAGGGAGTAGCTTTACCTTGAACTTAGTGATGGGAGACAATGATAGGATTGACCAGTACCACTGGCAACAATCTACCGATGGCGGAGCTACTTGGGTAGATGCTGCCCATACCAGTGGAGGGACAGCTTATACTACTGTACCGTCTTTGGTCATTAATGTGCCAACAGTTGCTAATATATTGTATCGGGCAAGGGGTTTTCGTTATGGTAAGTTGGTGGCTCCCGTCGGGCCTGCTTTGCCTGTTTATGTTTCCCAAGCAGCTCCTGATGCTTATACCAATACCCAAAGTCCTACTTGGGTACCTACTGAAACAATTCCACTGAGGATCAATGGGGTGATAGTAGGATCAATTAACGTCACTCATAGTACTTGTAGCGTGGGAGGCTTGGGCAACGGCAAAATTAATGTGACCTTTAATCAAAATGTAGTAGGCAATTATTATTATAGTCTTGCTAATGATGATGTAGTGGATGAGACGATGCCTCCTGATAAGGCTTTTAGTCTATTGCCCGAAGCAGTGATGAATATCTCTCCAACCCAACTTTCTCATACTTTTCCTGATGATGCATCAGCCAACAAATTTGACCTAAATAATGGAGACTATACTCTAGCTATAGAAAACTTGATTGGAGGGCAACGCTATTGTTTTGAAAAATACCTTATCAAAATCAAATCCCCCTCTCCAGTCACCCTCACTGAGCAAACCGCCCAAAGACGTGACCCCAGTTGCATTGGTGCAGCCGATGGACAAATTGTACTCACCGCAGGTGGGGGAGCTGCGGCACAATCTGCGGCTCATAAATATACGATTTTAAAATACCGCAATGGTGCCCTCGCCGAAACCCGCCCCAATTTGTCACCAGGTCCCCACACCTTTGGGGGGCTGGATGCCGCAGGCTACCATTTTGAAATTAGAGAATCGGGTTGTGGAGCCAACACTTTGGTTACTTTGCCCAACCCTGGAGCCATTACCTTGTCCAATCCACCCACCACGGTGGCTACTTCGGCAGTTTCGGCACCCATTATTTGCGAAGGTGGCACGGGTAGTATCGGAGTGAGTTTTACCCAAGGCAATACGAGTGGCACCTACACTATAGAAGCTTATAAAGACGGGGCAAGTACCGCCCACGCCACCGCTAACGGCATTACCCATGCTTCGGGAGGGTATACTTTTACAGGCTTACCTGCGGGCAGCTATACTTTTAAGTTGAAGCACTCTTGTAGCAGTGGAGGCAACTACGACATTACCACTCCTCAAACCCTGACCAACCTGGTGCCTGTAGCGGGTACCCTGGCGGGGATTCCACAAACGGGCAGCACCCACGCCATTTCCTGTAAAGGCGGCAGCGACGGAAGACTGGGCGTAAAAGTAACTACAGGCAACGCTACAGCCCCCAATACCGCTTATACTTTGGTGCTCAAACAAGGCGGAGTGGTGGTCAATGCTCCTACTTTTATGGGCTTTGGCACCACCTCACTTACCGGGGTCACCGTAGGTGATTCGGTGGTATTCACCGGACTGGCGGAAGGGGCATACAGCGTAGAAATTAGCCAAAACAATTGCCCCCAACCCGCCAAGGTCTTGGGCAGTGTGACCCTCACCGCCCCGGAAACTTTGACGGCAACGATTACCCCAGTACTCCGTTTTGCTACCTACCACGTCACTTGTGCCGATGGTGAAGACGGACAAATCAGGGTAGACAATGTAGCGGGCGGCAACGGCAACTACAGCATAGAACTCAACGAAAACGGCTCGAAGATCGCCACCCAAACGGGCGTTTCGGCTTTGTTTACAGGCTTGCGCCCAGTAAACTTCCAGGGGGGAAGTGTCAACTACAGCATTCGAATAGTGGACAGCAAAACCTGCGAGTACATTAGCCTACCCATTCAACTACAGGCACCCGCCGTGCTCACTACCGCACTTACTCCGGAGCGGGTGACCTGTAAAGGCGAAAGCAACGGAAGCATTGCTGCTACCATTAACGGTGGTGTCAAGCCCTATACGATTCAATGGGTAGATGGAACTGGTACTGCCATTACTGGAGAAATTACTTTGGGAGCGACTGAAGGCACGGCTACTTTGGATAACCGCCCGGCGGGTGCTTACGCGCTCCGGGTGAAAGACAGCAAAGGTTGCCACAATTTTGTGACCGGGGGTTGGTACGAAACGACCACCACTATAGACGAACCTGCGGTGGCTTTTGCCTTTGAGGTCGCTTCTTTTACAGTAGATTCGGTGTCTTGTCACGGGGGCAACGATGGTCGTTTGAGCCTGGCGGTAGCCGGGGGTTGGGGTGGCTATACCTATTCTAAAGACGGCACCAACTTTCAGGCATCAGCGGCCTTCAGTGGCTTTGCCGCAGGCGACCATACCCTGTACGCCCGTGACGGCGAAAACTGTACGATCAGTACTACTGTCACCATCAAAGAACCATTGCCGCTTACGCTGACTCAGCAGCAAATTACCCACGTCAGTTGTCAGGGAGGCTACAACGGGGAATATATTTTTGAGGCCAAAGGGGGCAACGATGCGGGCACCGAGCCTTATACCATCTTAGTCAATGGGGCACCCTACGCCGAAACCGACTGGTTCCACTGGACTAGCAACCGTCAGATTGCCCTGCGGGGTCTGGCAGCGGGGAGTTATACCATAGAGGCGACTGATCACAAGGGTTGCCAGCAAACCTTGAGTTTTACCATTACTGAACCCGCTCAGCTGGAAGCCAACATTACCAGTATCACCACGGCTACCTGTGGTTTGCCCAACGGCAGCGCAACGGTGGTAGCGACCGGAGGGACAACGCCTTATAGTTACACTTGGAAAAAATATGAAGCAACCTTGGGGACCTTAAAAACCTGGAGCACTTCGGCGAGCCTGACGAATGCCGAAGGGGGCGCTTACGAAATGATTGTAACCGATGCCTTGGGTTGTTCGGTGACCCAGGTAGTGCAGCTATCCAACGCTGATGCCGCCACGGTTACCAACCAAAACATTGCCCCGGTGAGTTGTGCGGAGGCAAAAGACGGTGTGGCTACTTTTAGCGTAGCTGGAGAGTTTCCGATTACTGTGAACTGGGTAAACAGCAGTGAAACTGGGCAGATTGCCTGGCAAGATGCGACTACCCTAAAGCTCAGTGGCCTAACGAAGGGTTACCACGATTTCCAGACCCAGGACGCCAAGGGCTGTATACGTTTCGAGCGGGTGCTCGTGCCCGGTCCCGAATCTTTGCTCATTACCCGTCAGACGAGTGGGGATCCTACCTGCCACAACGGAACCAATGGGAGCCTGGCAATTGCCATCAGCGGAGGTACTGAACCTTACCAAATCGTCTGGGACCAAGGGCTGACTGCGGGAGCCACTTCTTTTGACAACCTTGGTGCGGGCACCTACACCGTAGTAGTGACTGATGCCCAGGGTTGTACTCGGCAAGCAGGTTTTGTACTTCAAAATCCCCTGCCAATCAGCGTAGACCTGGGGATAGGCAGCACAGTATGCGCCGGGCAAAGTGTGACTTTAAAGCCAACCATTCCGGCGGGCAACACCATTGCTACCTACGCCTGGACTTCGGCGAGTGGGAACTTTAGCAGCAGCGAGCCCCAGGTGACCGTAAACACGGCGGATACCTATTTCCTGACTGTGACCACCACCGCAGGTTGCAGTGGCAGCGGTGAGTACAAGCTGGCAAACTCGGCGAACGCTTTCGAGGCTGATTTTCTAATGCCTTCCGACGCAGTCGTAGGCGATACAGTAGTGCTGATAGAGATTTGCCGCCCGGCACCTACCACCCTATTTTGGGACATTGAGGGGCTCGATCAAGACGTGTTCTTGTTAGAAAGCACCGTGACCAATCCCAAACAAAATTTACTGGTTCCCAAAGAAGGAACTTACACCGTGCGTTTATATGCCTCGTTGGGGGGTTGCCAGGACGTGTTCGAACGCCAGGTAACGGTAGTGAAACCCGAAGGGAAGCGTTTTGCTCAGGCTGGCAAGGCAAGCCAAAAGATCACCGCCCAGGTATCACCTAACCCGGTGAGTAATGGCAAGATAAACATTGGGGTCTCTTTGGCGCAAACCGCCCCGGTGTCGGTAGAAATTTTCAACATTTCGTCGGGCAACCGTTGGCGTTACCCGCAACCGATCAAAGGCAGTGGAAAAACCGATTACCATTGGTCGCTCCACATTCCTGAAATGACCCAGGGGGTGTATGTGGTGAGGATACAAACCCCTACCAGCCAGAAAATGGTGAAGGTGGTGGTGGAGTAGAGAGACTATGCCACTTGAAATGACAAGGAGGAAGTAATGGGTATTCTATTCTACTACTTGAATATAGCTTAAGAAAAGCCTGTAGCCTTGGTTACAGGCTTTTTTTGAAGTTAAAATGAGCGGTTAAAATAACCATCAAAACCTGAACATTTCCAAAATATTGCTTATTTTAGGTCTTATGGAAGACAAAGAATGGACTTACCCTTTTGACAAACCCCATAGCTGGGACTGGCGCGATGAGCAATGGTACGTGCGTTACCTAGAGCTGAAGGCCTACAAAAAAATATACGGAGACTGTAGAGTACCCGTTGGGTGGGCGAAAAACAAAGCCTTGGGAAATTGGGTATCTGCTCAACGAATCAATAAGATGAGAATGGTTTCGTGGCGAAAAGAGTTGTTGAACAAGTTGGGGTTTACCTGGCAAGTGCAGAAGCAGGTAATTTCAGCAAAATACAGTCATTTGTCCAAAAAAGAGGGGGTTTGGATGACAACTTTTGACAAGCTGTCGGCTTATTTTAAAAAAACAGGGCATATTACGGCAAGCCGTCAAACTCCAGAAGGGATAAAGCTAAGTTGTTGGGAGAGCAAACAACGCGGGCGCCGTAAACAGGGCAAGCTATCTAAAAAACGTATTGAATTACTGGATAGCATCGGATTCTCCTGGTCATTAAAAGAAAAATGGTCAAGCTTGCCTGTATATGATGACTTATGGAATGATAGATTTGCTGAGCTAAAGGCATTTCAGACCAAGCATGGGCATTGTAACCCTTCTTCAGAAATCAAGGAAACTAAAACTTTAGCACATTGGGTTCTTTCCCAGAGAGAGAGGTTTAAAGGAGGGAAGATTTTGCCCCATCGCAAGGTTCTTCTTGATGGGCTTGGTTTTGAGTGGTCACGGGAAGACAAAGCCAGGGCTTCGGTGGTTAGAGACAAACGTTGGCTTGAAAGGTTTGAGGCACTCAAAGCCTTTTATGCGGAACATGGGCATTTTAGGGTACCCAGAACTAATCAGGAACTTTCTGTCTTGTGTACTTGGTTAGTTACCCAAAGGTATTACTATAGAAAAGGTCTGGCAAGCCAACAACATATAGAGTTACTCAACAGCATTGGTTTTGATTGGGAAAGTAAAGAAACCGAGAGAGGTTGGCTAAAGATGCTGGAAAAACTTAAGGCTTTTCATACTGAACATGGACATTTTCGGGTACCTCATAGTTCAGAGGAGTTAAAAGAGCTCGCAGATTGGGCTACGACACAAAGGCATCGTCTTAGAAAAAACAAGCTGGATTCAGACAAAGTAAATCTTCTTCAGGAGATTGGAGTGAGTCCAAATGATGGAGTTGAGGCAAAATTATTAGACGAGGAAAATCGTTGGACAAAACGATTTAATGAGCTCAAGGAATTTAAGCGTATAGAGGGGCATTTTCAAGTACCTACAGACAAACCAGTATTGAGAAATTGGGTAGGTACTCAAAGAGCACTCTTAAAAAAAGGAAAGCTCAAACCAAACCGGAAAGCGTTGCTTGACCATATTGATTTTGCTTGGTCATATAAAGGAAAACCCCCCGTGTTAGAACAGGCGTGGGAAGTAAGGTTTAAACAATTGAAGGCATTTAGGGCTGAACATGGGCATTTCAATATTCCTAAAAGAGATCCAATATTGGGCAGTTTAAACGTCTGGGCAGCTTACCAAAGGGCTCGTTTCAAAAAGGGGACCTTGTCTGAAGGTCGAATAAACTTGCTTAACAGCATTGGTTTTGTCTGGAATTTTCCAAAAACTAAGAAAACGAATTAAACCTTACCCCGACAGTTTCAAGGGCAAATTGTGAGCGTAAACCTACTTAAAATGACTATCTTTGAACAAGTAATGCCTGCCTTTCCATATTTTTCAAAATGTTTTTTGTTAAAACTGTCCAAAACCACCACTGAGATGGGTATATCTAATCGATAGCCTTTCAGTCAATAGCCAAGATAAAGAAAAGGCTAACAGTTAAAGTTCGACAGAGCCTAAAAGCCAGGAACAAAAAAGCTAATGGCTAAAGCTCAAAACCAACTACTTAAACCAAACCAAGGTAATGCGCATCCATTTATTCAAGTGCCTCCTAATTGTGGGAGCTTTGCTTTTAGGAGCCAGTGATCACACCACTGCTCAACGAAACTATAGCGTCAAGTTAATCGCCACAGTCAGTCCTCCTCATAGCCCCTTTTTACACTCCTATAGCTATTCTAGCGCCCTTACTCTCCATCTTATATTAAATGGAGTGACCGCTTATGCGGGTTATTTACGTATCAAATTGGAAAGTATGGATGGGCGGGGAATTGTCATCCAAACCAGGGCTAACTATTTGCCCTTGCTCGATTTGGGACCTAGCCAAACAATGAATGGCTCCGATTTGTCGGATTACTTCGATGTAAGCAACTTAGATTTTCACGGGTATTCTCGGCAGCAGTATTTAAAGACGAAAAGAATTCCTGATGGTATCTACAAGCTAACCTTCTCATTTGTAGATCGTTACCGCCCTAGCGTGTCGGTGTCCAATGTAGATATTTTATCAGAGAAACACTGCGGGTATTTGCTTTGCAGCCA
>NZ_AAWS01000067.1 GCF_000169175.1 Microscilla marina ATCC 23134 | reverse complement strand
TTTTACATTGCCTGGATACTTTGTCTTGTGTGCGTCTAGCGCAGTATATACATCAGTAGTATCATTCAAAAAACGTGGTTTTAGCTGGTATTTATCCAGTAAGGCGTCTAGTCTGTTCTGAATTTGTCTAAGTTCGGGCAAGTCGTGTTTCTTTTCCCAAAAGGACAATTCTTTTTTTTGGTTGCTACAGCTCAGCAGCAAAAACACCCACATCGCATAGCTTATTCTTTGAAAGATTTTCATCATAGACCTATGGCTTCTTAATTAGTATTCAATTGTTATTCATTTTGTGTATTTATTGGGCAATGTCTCCCAAAATAGCCCCTCTTGATTAGGTAATATAACTGACCTTTCGCAGGTTAAAAATTTGTTTTCTGTGAAAAAATACCACTCAGCAAAATATGCTCATAAAAAGCAATGATTCGAGTATCTGTGAGCCATTACTTCCCCGAATCAAGTTCGGGATCATGGATTTTCTACAGGTAAAAAAGTAATCAAAACCGAAGCCTTTTTGGGGGCGAGCTCTGCCTTTTCGGCTAAAACCCGCAGCTGTAGTTTGTTTCGCCTAAATCTGTTGCACTACGCCGAACCGCAGGGCGAAGCCCAAGTTTTAAAATCCCGAACTTGATTCGGGGCTCTGCCTTTTCGGCTTCGTTTCACAGATTCTTAACGGCAACAAACTAAGGCTGAATCCAGCTGACGCAACCTTAGTCCTAAACTGTATTTTTTTGCTTAAAAACAAAAATACGTACTGCGAAAGGTCAGTAATATAAATAAAAAACCGCTATGCGTTTTATGTGGCCACACAACGGTTTTTTATGGCTTTCATTCACTGCCCCTACTTCTTGTCAGAAGGGAAAGTAGTTTGGCTATCTATTTTCTTAGGGTATACATTGTTCTTACGATCAATGTCTGCCATCAACAGACTTGGGTCAATTTCTATTTTGGCAATATCACCTCGTTTACGATCAATGGTTAAACTATACGTGGGGAATGTCCAGGGCCAGTCGGGTTTAATAGTACGTTTCATATTCTTATCGCCCTGGGGCTTTTCACCACGCATGATCCGCAACGGCATGTAGTATTTTTCTTTGCTGCCATCGTTGTAGGTCACTACTACCTCTATTGGCATGGGCATCTTACCTATGCGCTCCAGCACCACCTCGGTCTTATCGCCTTTGTCCTGTACTGTTTTTATGCCATAGTCTATAGTATGGGTGCTCAATACCCAATACTCACGGTACCAGTCTAACTCTAGTCCCGACACCTTCTCCATTACTCTTACAAAGTCTATGTCAGTTGGGTGTTTAAACTTCCAGGCATTGAAATACTCCAACATTCCTTTGGCTGTATTTTCTTCGCCAATGATATAGTTCAGTTGATTTACAAAAATGCTTCCTTTGGTATAAGCCGCCGCACCATAAGCAAGGTTGGTGTTAAAGTGGTCAGCGTGGGTAGAAAGTGCTTCTTCTTTTCCTGACTCCACCAACCTTCGGTAGCTACGATAACCACTGGGGTTTAATTTTACACTGCCTCTAAACAAGTGTTGCATGGTAAGGTTGGTTACATAAGTATTGAACCCCTCATCCATCCAGGAATACAGGCTCTCGTTGGTACCCAACACCATCTGATACCAACTATGTACCATTTCGTGTACTGTTACTCCTACCAAACTGCCCAGCTGTCGTTTTCCGGTAATGAGCGTAGCCATGGCGTATTCCATTCCACCATCACCACCTTGTATCACCGAATACTGCTTATAAGGATATTGCCCAAAGTTTTTGCCTACATAAGCCATCGCCTTGGCGGTATAGTCAGGTAGTTTTTTCCAAGTGCTTTTGTAGCGGTCTGCCAGGCTTTTCTTATAAAAGAAGTGTAAAGTAACTCCATGAGGTCCTGGTGCAGTATCGTGAATGTACTCTTTGTCGGCAGCCCAGGCAAAGTCGTGCACATTGGGCGCTTTGAAATGCCAGGTAAGCTTGGCTCCCTTGTCTCTTTTTACTTTCTTGGTAGTATATCCATGCCCTATTTTTTCCGGGTTTTGCAAGTATCCTGAAGCAGCAATTACATAAGAAGAATCCATGGTAATTTTCACATCAAAATCGCCCCATACCCCGTGAAACTCACGACCTACGTAAGGATTGGCGTGCCAGCCCTGGTGGTCGTACTCGGCAAGTTTAGGGTACCATTGAGTCATAGAATAAGCTACTCCTTCGCGGTTGTCGCGTCCTGAGCGACGGATTTGCTTAGGTACTTGCCCTTCAAACTCCATCTCAAAAGTGGTTTTCTTTCCCGGCTGAATGGCTTTGTTCAGCTTTACCTCAAGTATGGTTCCTTCTACTTTATAAGTAAGGGCTTTGCCATCTTGTTTGAGTGACTTAATTTTCTGGTAACCAATTTCATTGGGTTTAAGGTAAAAAATACGATCTGTTACACGTCCGTCGGGGTCTTTGATGGTACGCGAGCGCACATCCATCATACTACCTGGCTGAAAAGCATTGAAGTACAAATGATAAAAAACCTGTGTCAGTTCATCAGGCGAGTTGTTGGTATACACTATTTTTTGTTTGCCTGTAAAACGATGAGTAGTTGCATCGAAATCAATCTCCATCTTATAGTCAACCTGCTGTTGCCAGTAGCCGCCCGAACGTTGTGCATAAGTTTGAGCTGTGCTGATTAGCAGCAACAACCACCCGTATATTATGTATTTATTCATTATGATATAAAAAATTAATTTATTGACAACTGTTATTACTTTCTGCTTTGAGTAATACAACAACAAGCGCTTAGTCATCAGCTACAGGCAAGTCTAATTTGCTCATAGCATCACCATTGGTGCTTCAACTGACAAATTGGAACAAAATACTAATATTGATCACTTGTTGGTACTTGTCGTTTGCCGCTAATCACTTGTGACTACTTGTCTACAGAAAGTTTCAAAGCTCAAGTTTATATAATTTTATCTGCAAAAACGAAATTGTGGTAAAATTAGCAGGATTTGTCACAGATTTAGCAAAAACAATTGACCGCCCAAACAAGTAATAAAGGAGGCTACCACAAGTTTGCTCAAATGGTCTCTCCTTGTAGTAGTTTCTGCTTAAATAATAGGAATTTAAACAGCTAAATACCATATTGAGTAATCGAAGTATTCTGTAATTAGGGATTGCCAAATGAGTGGATGCTGATATTGTTTTACTATGCTCAATACCACAGACAATATAGCAAATAAATAATTCAATAATCATTATATAAACTCAGTAATGTCAGTAAATAATCATTTACACACAGACACGATATTAAACGCTCTCACTACTACGCCTGTGATAGTAACTGATGCCCAGGGAACTATTCTGTTTTTTAACAAAGGAGCCGAAAATAAACTGGGGTATACGTGCAGCGAAGTAGTGAACAAACTTAACCTCACTCATTTTTTGCTGGATTTTGAATTATTGGATTTGGCAGAAAACAACCTCACTCAACCAAGCCCGACAACATTATTTGCTATTCTGGAAAACAAAGTGGTTCAAGCTTCTCCTTGTATTGAGCAATTGACTGTGTCTACCAAAGATGAAAAACTATGGAAGTGCCAACTTATACTAAATAAAGAAGCACACGGCAACTACGTGGTCATGTTGCACGATATGACCCAAATAAAGGCACGCAAAGATGACCTCATCATTCACCACAATTTTTTGAAAGGGGTTTTGCAAACTACCCCTGACCTAATTTATGTATATGATCTACGCGAAGAGTCACTAGTGTATAGCAACCGTATTTATGACAATAAGTTTGCCCTTGATCAAGCACCTTTTTTGCCTTTAGATCAGCTCAAATCAGTGATCCACCCTGACGACCTCTCTCAACTCATTGCTTATCGCCAAGGGCTTGTATCGCTCAAGAAGGGCGAAATAGACTTTGTAGAGTACCGGATTAAAACCAAAGAAGGTAGCTATGCCTGGCTATTGGCCAAAGATGTAGTGTTTACTCAGGAAGCATCGGGTGAGGTAACTCAGGTATTGGGGCTTGCCCGCGATATTACCGAAATCAAAGAAGCCAATCAAAAACTATTGCAAAGCGAGGCACTTTATCGGGCAGTGATTAATACACAGCAAGAGATTCTCTGCAGGTTTTTACCTGATACTACCCTTACTTTTGTCAATGAAGCATATTGCCAGTTTTTTAATAAAACAGCTGACGATCTCATCAATACTCCATTTCTGGAAATGGTGCCCGCCGAAAACCACGCATCAGTAAAAAAACGGCTCAAAAAAATTGCTCAAGAGAAACGCCCCATTACTCAAGAGTATAAAGTAATGGTAGAAGACCAAACCGAAGACATCTGGTTGCGCTGGACAGATTATCCTATTTTTGATGAAAAGGGCCAGCTGGTAGAGTTCCAGTCGGTGGGGCTTGAAATTACCGATCGAAAAAGGGTAGAAATTGAGCTGCAGGAACAAAAACAAATGCTGGAAAGTATTCTAAATACCCTGCCTATTCACGTATTTATCAAAGATGAAAACAGCAGATTGTTGTTTGTAAACCAAACAATGCTAGATTTTCTGCGAAAAAAACCTGAACAGTTAATTGGCAAAACTGATGCGGAGATATTTCCTTCTAAAGTGGCAGATAAGTTTTTTGATGATGATGAACTATTGAAAAAAGGCGACTTGCCTGATAATTGGGAGGAAGAGATAGAAGTAGACAATCACCGTCACTTTTTCAGAACAGGCAAATGTTTGATTCCTTTGCCCATGCAAAACACCCATTATTTGCTGGGCTATTCATTTGAAATTACCCCCCTCAAAGAAACACAACTGCAATTACACGAGAGTGAAGCCAAGTATCGCCTGATTGCCAACAATACCAATGACCTGATTTGCCTGCACACCTACGAAGGTTTTTTTTCCTACATATCGCCTTCTGTAGAAGGGCTAACTGGGTACAAAGACGGGGAAATGATGCATCAAAAGGTGATTGAATGGGTATACGAAGAAGACCAGGCGTATGTGATAAGTGTATGGCACAAAGTACTCAAAAGCCGGGCTTTACAGATTTTGGAGTATAGGTTTAAACATAAAAATGGAGAGTTGGTATGGTTAGAAACCCACCTGTTTCCAGTCTATGATGATGCAGGCAAGCTAAAGCATGTACAGGGTAATACCCGCAACATTACCGAGCGAAAACAATCAGAATTTACTCTTAAGCAAACCCGCGATTATTTGATTGAGGTACTCGACCATATACCAGACCCAGTGTTTGTAAAAAACGAAAGGTATGAGTTTATTTCGGTCAATGAAGCCTACTGCGAATTGGTAGGCAAACCCCGCGAACAGGTTTTGCTCAAGACCGACTATGATATATTTGCTTCTGAAGATGCTCATACGCTCAGAGAAAAAGACAGTCAAGTATTTAGCACCGGAAACACCGCTGAGTATCAACGGGTAATTACCAACCTCAATGGTGAAAAAAGGCACATTCTGGTAAAAATTGATATTTTTAGAGACGATAAAAACCAGAAAGTACTGGTGGGGGTTATCAGGGACATTACCCAACAAAAAACGGCCGAAGAACGACTCGCCAATAACGAACGAAGCCTGAAGGCTATTCTAACGTCTTTTAATGACATTGTTTTTGAGATTAATCAAAACCTGATTTTCACCAATTTTTGGGGCGATAAAGACAAGTTGTTCTTTGACGATCAAGACTTTTTGGGCAAAAAGGTAACCAAGGTCATGGACGACCCCATGCGGAGTTATTTTGCCAGCTCGCTTAGGCACGTACTCGACAATAAAACCTCCAAAATTATTGAATATCCCTCAGTACAAAATGGGGTGAAATCGTGGTATTCGTGTACCATCAACTACCTGCCCGAAACATCGGAACGCCAGGCGGGAGTGTCGGTACTGGTAACCGATGTTACTTCACACAAAACCGCCCAGCGACGCCTCCGTCAAAGTGAGGAACAATTGCAGGATTTTCTGGACAATGCCTCTATCCTTATTCAAAGTGTAGACCTGGAAGGTACCGTTCATTATGTAAATAAGTATTGGTGTAAGAAGCTGGGCTACTCTAAAGCCGAGGCATTGCGTACCAACCTGATAGATTTGGTGGTACCCGAAGAGCAAGAAGATTACCGGGCATTGCTACAACACCTCAAAACCGAAGGAGGAGCCCAACAAATTAGTACACGTTTGATTACCAAAGATGGTAAAACCCTTATGCTGGAGGGCAGTATCAACATACGCAAAGACGGTAAACCCTTGCTTACTCGTAGTTTTTTGCAGGATGTGACCGAACGCAACCAAGCTGAAAGAGCTATTTTAGAACAAAATCGCTTATTTGAGGCATTTTTAGAAAACTCGCCCATTGGCATCCAAATTTATGACAAGCAAGGGTTTTCGTTGCAAATGAATGACGCCCAAAAACGGATTTTAGGGTTAGATAGCCAAGAAACCCCCAAGTTCAATATTTTACAAGACGAACGTTCGCAAGAGGCAGGGTTAGACTTTTTTTATAAAGCCGCTTATGGGGGCGAAAGTATATTTTTACCCCGCTTGGAAACCGAGCTTGTAATTAAAGAAGAGGAAGGCAAGGCGATTCAAAAAGAAGTGTGTCTTAACCTGATTATCTTTCCGATCAAAAACGATTATAATGAGGTAGAGGGAGTAGTTACTTTTACCCAGGATGTATCAGAGCAATTTACCATAGAACAAGAGCTCAACGAAAGCAGGTATTTTATCAAAAGCATTGCAGACGCCATTCCTAACGATGTGTATGTGTATGACCTTGAACAAGAAAGGTATGTATATACCAATACGCAGTACTTCAAACATTCGGGTTTTACGATCAAAGAGGTGGACCGGGGTGGCTTGGAAAGGATATGGGACATGATTCATCCAAATGACCTGCCAGAGATCAAAGCTATATTTGAAGAGGTATACAAAGGTGGTGAAGATATGTATGAAATGAGCTACCGTCTTGCCTGCAACTTAAACAATAAAAAAGGCAAAACTCACCAATCACTCGACCCTACCCAACTACACCAGGAGGGGCAAAAGTATGTATGGGTATACGATCGTTTGGTTCCTTTTAAGATCAATGTAGAGGGCAGGGTAACTCAAATCCTGGGCGTAGTACAAAATATTACCGATAGTAAAAACTTTGAAGAAGAACTTATTCAAGCAAAACAAGATGCTGAAAAAGCGCTTCAGGCCAAAGAACAGTTTTTGTCAACGATGAGCCACGAAATACGTACTCCTATGAACGCTGTGATAGGAATTACGCATTTGTTGTTGGAGGAAGACCATAAACCCGAACAACTGGAAAACCTGAAAACGCTGAAGTTTTCGGCGGAGAACTTATTGGCGCTGATCAACGATATACTGGATTATAACAAAATAGAAGCTGGTAAGATCAGTTTCGAACGGGTAGACTTTAACCTGCGAGAGTTTATCAACAATATCAAACACGCTTTTAACTATCAGGCAGCCGAAAAAGGCATTGAACTAGAGTTTTATGTAGAGCGCGACGTACCCAACTTGTTGATTGGTGACCCAGTAAGGCTCAACCAAATATTGACCAACTTATTAGGCAATGCCATCAAGTTTACTGACAAGGGTTTTGTCGTGGTAAAGGTACAGCTTCAAGAAACATTGCCCGACAAACAAAATATTCCACATCAAGAAGTTTCTTTACTGTTTAGTGTCAAAGATTCAGGCATTGGCATTGCTCCCGACAAACAATCTACCATATTTGAGCGGTTTACTCAAGCCGACTCGGACACTACCCGCCGCTTTGGTGGTACTGGGTTGGGCTTATCTATTACCAAGTACCTCATAGAGCACCAAGGTGGAGAAATAGGGCTGCACAGCGAACTGGGCAAAGGCTCAGAGTTTTATTTTTTCCTCAATTTTCAGGTAAGTAAACTCAAGCACCTCAATGGAATTATTTCTGAAAACCAAAGCAATGCCTCTTCTAACCTGGGCAATGTAGTGCTGTTGTTGGTAGAAGACCGCAAGATTAACCGAATGGTTGCCTCTAAGTTTTTGCGTCGTTGGGGGGTAGAGGTAGATTTTGCCTATAATGGCGAAGAAGCAGTAAAAAAAGTGCAAACCCGTCAATACGATATTATCTTAATGGACTTATTGATGCCTAAAATGGATGGATTTGCTGCGGCAAGAAAAATCAGAAACCTGGCTCACTACCAAGACACTCCCATTATTGCACTGTCGGCCTCTACCTTGAGCCAGGAACGGGAAAAAGCTTTTGCGGTACAAATGAACGATTTTGTATCAAAGCCCTTCAATCCCAATGAGTTGTATCATAAAATTATTAAATATGTGAATAAATCATCGGCAAATTTACTGAGTGATCAAAATATTCAGACCCCTGAAGAACCTGCCATGGACACAGAAAGTTATTATAACCTAAGCAATGTAGATGATATTTGTCAGGATGATCAGGAAATGCGCCTCGAACTCATCCGCACTTTTGTAGACGAGCTCACTCCAGCAATCAATAACTTTACGCAGGCAGCCCTTGCTTACAACCCTGAACCAATGAAGGTAGTTGTACACAACCTTAAGTCGTCAAGCGTGTTGTTTGGCACCGAAAAGCTACTTGGCGCCCTGACCGAGGTAAGAGAGCTTTCGTTAAACAATGCCAGCCAGAACAAAATGATTCCTTTGATTGATCAAATTAACCGTATGGTGCAGTATATTGTGGCTGGTCTCAAGAAAGAAATCTGATTTTTTAAGTAAACCTACAAAACTCAACTAAGCACAGCACGAAGCTCAAGCGTTGCGCAGTTCACCCCTCTGGCAGGCGTACTTCTCTAAAGACTGTCCCCTGCAACAGGCTACTACAGTCCAGGTTCTGACAGGTATCGAAATTTAAAAAATGAACTCTGTTTACTGTGCCGAATGCTCACTTCGACCAAAAATACCTTAGCTCAAAAGAAGACCTCTCCCCCTCTAAATCGGTCGCTTACTTTCTCAACATACCTAAAAAAGGCCACCCAAATAATGAGTGACCTTTTCGCTTTATTGATTTGTCTGTTACTACTCTGTTTTATTCTTTAATTAGTTTTTTCGTGATGGTGTTGCCGTTGCTCTGTACTCTTACAAAGTAAGTACCTGCGGGTAAACTTCTAATATCGATTTTGGTACTTCCTTTCCCTGCACTCTTGATCAATTTACCATAAGTAGTAAAAATCATGGTACGATCAAACGTTTCTTTGCCTCCCGAAGACCGCACACTTAAAGTGTGACGAGCCGGGTTGGGAAAAATCACAACGGAATTTTTATTGCTCAATGCCTTGGTAGACTTACGGGCATTATTTACAGAATGATCATTGATCTGCTTTACAGCATTCAAACTACTGCTGTTAACAGTCACACTGCTTTTGGTTGTAGTTGTATTTGTTTGTTGTGCCCAGGCACTAAAGCTAAATACAAAAGTGAACATGGCACTTAATAAAAGCTTACTTTTCATTGTATAATACAAGTTTAGATGATTAATAATTATTGTTGTTATGAAGGTATTAAATCATCATTAGCAGGACATACTGTTTTTTAAAAGCTGAGCGAGTATAAAAGTTTAGAAATGGAGGGCAAAAAAACCGCGGTTACAAAAAGTATACACGGTGTACAACGAGGAGACACCTAGGTAAACACCTATATTTACAAGACTAAGCAAAACTTACCAAAACACTGACAAACAAGTATTTATATATTAACCCACGAAAACATAAAGTAAACATGAGGGGGTATAAAAAATGTATTACTTTTTCAGAAAAATATTTCAATTCCTGTACAAGTAGCCAAAAAAACTTCCTAAATAACAAAAGGGTATGCAGTAAAAGAGGTCAAAATTCTTGGCATCCACCCTTTGGCAAGCACTGATTTGTTCACTATTTGATACCATAAACAGGAATGTTTTTTACTTGAAACATTTTACCTTTTTCGTTTTAGCACAAAACTTAAACTCCAGGAAAAACAGGGATGTTTGGTATCAACTCATACTGTTTTGCCTCGTGGTTGGTAGCGTACACCAAATAATGATGACCATTGGTAATCATTATGTGTTGTGCCTTGAGCACGTGATTATACACTGATACTTGCTCAAGGGTATCTTGTCCAATTTTGATATGCATGGCTTTACATTCTACCAACAAAAACACTTGTCCCTCACGATCATACACCAACACATCAGAACGCTTTTGACGCCTGTCATATTTTAGCCCGGTTTCTACCTTAATCAACGACTTGGGATAACCAAGGTAATTGATCAGGTAATGAATCAGGTTTTGGCGTACCCACTCTTCTGGAGTCAAGAAAATGTGTTTCTTTCGCAGAATATCAAAAATCCATAGCTTGTCATCTCGTTTTTTTACCTGATGATCAAACTCAGGCATATTGAGTTCTTGCATATATTTGTTAGTTTTAGAGCAAAATAAAAGGCAAATTTATGAAAACTTTTGTTCCATTGTACTTAGTAAGGGAGCAACCAGTAAATAAAGTACGTGTTTTCAGTGAGAGGTTTTGGTGTATACTATTTGTTGGTTACTCCCTAAAACAACAAAACTCCTCTAACCCAAATGGTTGATTTACAACAAATGTATGCTTCATAAGCATTAAAAGAGCCATAGGCCACCCTTTTGCCCAAACAACCCAATTAAGTAGCAGCAAGTAATTAGCCATAAGCTACAAGTAAGGGTAACTTGCTCATAATATCGCTGTTATACCTACTCATCAGTCATATTTAATTTTACCTTGGTACTTATATACTAAAGAACATCATATCCATGAAAACAATCCTGATTACAGGCGCATCTACTGGCATAGGCTACGGTTGCGTCAAAGAATTTCACCAACGAGGCTATCAAGTATTAGGTAGTGTACGCAAACAAGCTGATGCCGATAAATTAAGTAGTGAGTTTGGAGATCGCTTTATCCCTTTGTTGTTTGATGTAAGCAACCCAGAAGCTATACAGCAAGCCGTGCAACAAGTAGAACAAATACTGGGCAATGAGCAAGGTTTGGCAGGTTTGATCAATAATGCAGGCATTGCCTTGGGTGGACCGTTGGCACTACAACCTATGAGCGATATTCGCCAACACTTTGAGGTAAACGTATTTGGTCTTATTCAAGTAACCCAAGCTTTTTTACCCTTGTTGGGTGCTCGTAAAAACCACCCCGTTGCTCCAGGTAAAATACTCAATATAAGCTCGGTAGGTGGTAAGGTTGGGGCACCTTTTATAGGGGCTTATGTTGCCACCAAACACGCTGTAGAGGGTTTGTCACAAAGTTGGCGGCGCGAATTGCTGCTGTACGGTATAGACGTAATATTGATAGGTCCTGGTTCAGTAAAAACACCCATTTGGGACAAAGGTATCAACCCTGCACCTTATGACGACACTGATTACGAAACAGCTTTGCACGCGTTTGCCCAAATGGCACAAGATGGCGCCAACAAGGGCTTAACAGTGGAGCATTTGGGCAAGCGTATTGCCCGTATTTTTGAGAAACGCACACCCAAAACCCGCTACGCTATTGTACCCCAAAAATTTAAAAACTGGACATTGCCCCGGCTTTTACCCGACCGCGTAATTGATGGTTTTTTTAAGAAAATAATGAAGAAAAGGTAAAGCATTTGCCCTTTGAGTAACAACTATGCGCACAATTTTTTTGAACGCTCTACAGCAGGTTGCTATATTTTGATTTGGGAACCTAACTCATGAGCGTTCAAACATTACTCAATGAGTCCCTATCTTTTTGTGATGCTCAGTTTTCAACTACTTGATGAGCTGATGCCTTACAATACTGTTCAAAAAACTCGTCACACCACAAACACACATTTTTAAGCGCTTGAGTACGGGCTTTGGCATGCGCCTCACTAACGCCCAAATGCTCGCCCATTTGCCAAGGGTTGCCCTCGTTAAGCTTTTGCCACATTGGCGATTGGGAAGCTTGCATCATTGCGTCTGCTACTTTTTGGTGTCGGGCATCGCCCAACGCTTTTTTAGTACCAGGACAACAAGGGTTGATTTGCCACAATTGAATAGAAATCTCCTGAGGAATATCATCGTACCCTCCTAAAAAATTGCGGGCACCCGAAAGTATAGTACAAAAATTATGTGCAGGGTCTTTTTTCCACACTCCTTTTTTTATAGCCCTGCCCCGTGCCCAGTTGCCCCCTAGCCACATATCATCGGTTGCCCCCCAATACCCCCAACTTAGCGGGTGTCCGTGCAAATAATTATCTTTATCTACCAATGGGTCTTTATCATCGCCATTTACCCCACGCGATGCAAACATATCGGCAAGCTCCGTTAACCTGGCGCCTGCATTTTTATGAAAACGATCAATACTGGCAATGTCAAAGCGAGTCACCCCTTTGGCAATCAGTGTATCTAAAATTTCTTCGGTCAACAAGTCACCATTGGTTTGTAGCATTAGTTGGGTATGGGCAGGATAACGCTGCTTCAGACGATCAAGAATGGCGTATAATTTTTGCCTTTCGGCCAATGGTTCTCCTCCTGATAAAATGATTCGGTCTATTTTAGGCGGTAAGTTTTCAATGATTTGCATACATTCCTCCTCACTCATTTTTGCCCCTTTAGGTCCCGATAAGTTATAACAATGGGCACACTGGTCGTTGCACAATTGAGTAAATACCCAATAAACCGATTCTATATGTTCAAAGCTTGCTTTCATATTTTTTATTTGCCAAATCTATCCATCAAAAGTCTCACTGTTTCGCAAGTAAGGGAGCAATTAAAAAATAGGATACCCGTTCTTTGATAGCTATTTTATTCTGAGACGCGGCACTTTTTAAAGTCATAGCAGAGCTACGGCTGCAAAAAGTAACAAAGTATCGGGGCAAAAGAGCAGCTGCAAAATGGGTAGATTATTTCTTGTTTGCTCCCTAAAACTACCAACGCCAAAAAATCGTCAACAGTTCAAAACTTATCAGATAACACCCCTAAAAACAGGCAAACCCAACCAGGTGTTTGCCTGCCTTACAAAGAAACTCATCGATTATAACGCTTACCTCCGCACATAAATCTTATATTGGTAAGTAATGGTTTTCTTCTCACCTTTTTTCAGTTTCACCTCCCAGTCAAGGTCGTGGCTCAGGTTGATATTGTTGTATACACTAAATTTTTTGTTGGTTTTCCAGGGGATATTACATTTAATTGGTTCGCCCGTAATGGTACGACACACGCTCAACTTAATGTCTTTATTATGATAGTTTTTAATGTCAATTTTACTCTCCACGGTGAGTAAATCATAAGTATAGCGATCTTTACGGGTTTTTTTCTCTTCGCGCGATACCTCGCGCTCTGCCGATTTCACATTGATGTTAGGCGAAATAGTCATTTTAAGTTTAGTTTTGCTACCTGGCGGAGTATAGTTGAGCTTGTCTTGGCTCAGGGGCTTGGCTACACCACTTATTTTCTTGGTAATTAGCACTGTGCCTGTAGTCCAGGGGTAAGATGTTTTGTTTTGCAAACGAATAGAGTGCCATACCTTCCCTATGCTTTGGTCACTTTGGGCATACGACTTAGAGTAGCTAGATCGGCTACTACTATTGGCAGTGAGCGATACCTCATAAATGTCTTCATAGTCTACGTTTGCCTTAAATATTTCATAAAAAGCCCGGTCGCCTTTTTTGAGGGTAATGTTAGAAGTATTGTAAAAGTAGAGATCTTCGGCACTTTGCCCTTTGAGCCCTCGTATGCCACTCATGTTACCATTAAACGATCGGGGAGCAAAATTAGACAAACGTTGCGTGGTTATATCGGCTCGGTTGCGGAGTCTCGAGCTAGACCTATTGCTGTTGCGATTGAGACGACTTATAAAGTCACTGACCCGCTGGGTAGAAGCTACTGGAGACTGTAGGTAATCATAGGCAAAATTGGGCACTCCTACCACAAAGTTGATACTGGCATTTTTTAAGTCCTCAACATCGTTCATTAGGTTGGCCTTGAGGGTAATCACCGCTTTTTTATTATCGCGCAATGCCACTGCATAATTGGGCACCCAACTAATGCCTTTTTGCAGGTACATCATCTCAAAGGTTTGATTGGCATTGGCTTTGGCAAAGTCAATTTTAAGCACCCGTTTTTTTTGTTTTTGGGTATACTCAGCAGCAGGCGCCTGGTTAAACACCACCATTTCTACATTATTGGGGGTAAAAGTCATCCATTTGCCCCCAGTGCTAAACACGACCATGTTGCCATCGAGCCGTTGCACTACTCCTGTATAAGTTTTATTATTACTTAGTGTAAGCGTAATCATTTTGCCTTGATTTGCCCTGAGCGCATCCATTTTATTTTTTACCTTTTGCTTTTTACGTACACTTTCCATATAGCTACGTGTGCCTTTGATGGTGTTGTTGTCGGCTATAAACCACAACGTGCCAAAAGTAGCAGCAGGCACTTTATCAAGCAAATAATATCCTTTACTGGCATTTACCCGCATTTTGTTCACAAAAAAAGCTGATCCATTTTTAAATACAGCTACGTTTTGCTGGGCGTGTGTTGCCAGCGTTGCCAGCGTCACCAGCAAAGCCAGTGTGGTAATGAATAAGGTATTTTTTTTCATAGTAAATTTTTGTTAGTTTTTGATTTTTATTCTCTTCCTTGGTTAATTGCGAATGGCCACAACGTGAAGCTAAAAAGCTATTGTCTACGGACTACTGACTCTGGACTAAATTACGAACCGACCAAAGGGAGCTCTGCTTTAGCTAATGGTCGCAACGCGAAGCTAAAAAGCTATCGTCTACGGATTACTGACCAATGCTGTTTAACTTACGTTGAGCTCACTACATTCGGTTCCTTAACAAAGCTTTTAGCTTTAGCCTGTCACAGATGGCTCACGGTCTGTTTTTTTAATGCTCAATCCTTAAGGAAACAGCACATGGACTAAATTATGAACCGATCACAGGGAGCTCTTCCTCTCGTGAAGGTCTTACCGCAGGGAGACCTGAGCAATGCAACCCCAAACTTGAAAAACAGGGCATCTAGCATCCAGTCCACAAAACCCTATCGTTGCTCTAAACTTCCATCTATCGATTTTATAAACCATTAAAAGTCAATGTATTATAAAACAGGTAGCAGGCTTGCAAACCAGCCTAAAGCTAATGGCTAATGGCTAAAGGCTAATAGCTTTAGGCTGTAGAAGCTATCGACTATAATTTACAACATGTTTTGCTACCAACAATTGTAGAGGCTGATTAATTACCTAATCTTTCATCTACTGATCTTATAAGTCACTCAAAATCAAGCGACTATATAGTCTTGTAAAACCCCAGTCCCAGAACCAAACTCCCATCACCTTGCAGGGGCTCTCAACCTGCCGTATATTTGAAGGCTATATTTTGGTATTATAATAATGGATAACACAATATGAGTGAACTTGCTCAGCAATTGATTGAGATAAACCTGGTAACCAAAGACCCTGAGCTCGACTTGGGGTGTTGTGGACTCGATGGTACTGAAGAATCCCTCTTTACGAGATTGGCGGAAGCTGATCATTTGCACACATTGATTTTGTCAGATGAATGCACCATTTACAATGAATTGAGTGGCAATTTTATGATATCTAATACCACAAATAAGGGCCCGTCTAGCCGTATTACGCACGTGCCCTCACAGCTGCCCACTTCGTTGCAAAAGTTAGTTTTGGGCAAAGTCACGCAAGGAGCACAGAGGTGGGAGCTGAAAAATACTCAAGCCATTAGTCAACTTAAACATTTGCGTGTATTGCATTTATATAGCTGTGTATTAGATGATCTGTCTTTTTTGCAGGATTTACCCCAATTGCAAGAGCTTGACTTGAGCGAGCTTTTGATGGAAAAACCCCCTGTGATTGGCAAACTTGATAACCTGAAGTCTTTGACAATGCATAATTGCGGTCTGGGAAACAACAATTTGGCTTTTTTGAAAACGCTCAAAAACCTTCGGCACGTTGACTTTTCTTACAATTATCTCACAGACCTTAGTTCGTTTTCAAGCTTAAGTAAACTGACCTCTTTTTATGTGGCAAACAATCATTTGCCTGACCTCACCTCACTTAAGCATTTTCCTCAGCTAGAAGCCCTGCAATTGCAAAATAATGAAATACATGAGTTAGATGGCATCGAACATTTATCCAACCTTCGCCACCTCAACCTTGAAGGCAACTTATTAGATGAACTTGACCCACTTCAACACCTTCCCCAGCTTGAGTTACTTTCAGTTAAAGACAATTTGGTTGAGGACTTATCGCCCATTGCTCAACTCACTCAATTGCGGTATTTAGATGTAAGTGATAATGGGGGGTTAGACATTGCGCCCCTCAAAAACCTCAAGTCGTTAGAAACACTCGATTTGTATTCAGGGGCATTAGACACCGAAGATATTCTTTTTTTAAAGGATTTTAAGCAGCTCAAAAGGCTCAACCTGGACGACAATGACCTGGAAAGTCTTGATCTTTTTAAGTATATGCCTCAATTACAAATGCTCAACCTAAGCAATAATGAAATTGAAAATATTGATGACTTGTGGGGGCTAACCAACCTGCAATGGTTGAATATTAACAATAACCAAATTGAAAATATTGATTGCCTGCAATTGTTAGACAACCTGTTGTTTTTAATGATGAGCAACAATCGCATTAAAGAGATAGAGAGCCTCAAGCACTTGTCAAAACTGAGGGTACTCGACATTGGAGGTAATCATATAAAAGATGTGACGCCTTTAGTTGATCTACCTGAATTAGGGGTAATAAGACTAAACCCTAAAAGTTTGTCATACCTGCCCATGGCTTTTGTGTTGGCTTGTTGCCAAGGTGAGTTTGTGTATGACCTCCAGAAAGAAGCTGAACTGCCTGCTATACAAGAAATTTACCCTTTGATGGTGTCGTCAGACAAAAGCTACCAAGCCCTTGCTGCGCAACTGATGAAAAGCAACCAATGGACACCTGACCAAATAGATATGTACTACCAGACTATAGAGTTTTATGAGGGGATGTCTATCAGTACAGATGATAAAGTGATGGAGCTTTTTTATACTAAAAAAATATAAAAAGAATAATAATAAACAAGATCATAAACAAATACATCAACAAATCGACTTTGATGTAATTTTGGTATTTTTGGTAAATTTTTTTGATAAATTTAATCATGAGTTAAGTCAATTACAAATGACGTTTTTTAAAAATATGCAAATTTAAACAAGCGCTGGCATACTGAGCCAACAACACAACTGCTTTTGTTGCGAGAACTCGCCTCTATTTTTAACTATTTGCGAAAACCCTTGCTTTTGTTGAATGATGAAAAGCTTTTGAAGTCAATGGACAAAATGAACGATTTGCCACTCATTATATAAAAGTAGAGACAAGTTCCCATAAAAAAATGACCCAATATGCAAAAAAGATGGATTTTTAAAGAAACACCTGACCCTCAACTAGTCAACCAATTGGCAAGTTCTCTAGAGATAAGCGAGTCTATGGCAACCCTGTTGGTGCAAAGGGACATCAAAACTTTTGATGCCGCTAAAGATTTCTTCCGCCCTTCGTTAAAAAACCACCTACATGATCCGTTTTTGATGCAAGATATGGAAAAGGCAGTAATCAGACTTGAAAAAGCCATTGAGCATAAGGAAAAAATGATGATTTATGGCGACTACGATGTAGATGGTACTACCTCGGTGGCTTTGGTATATGGCTTTTTACAAAATTATCATTCATTGCTCGACTACTACATCCCCGATCGTTACCTGGAGGGCTATGGTATCTCAAAAATTTCTATTGACTGGGCAAAAGAACAAGGCATTACGCTGGTAATTGCACTTGACTGTGGCATTAAGTCAGTTGAACTGATGGACTACGCCAATGAACAGGGCGTTGATTATATTATATGCGACCACCATATGCCAGGTCAGGAGATTCCACGTGCCCACGCGGTACTTGACCCCAAACGAAAAGACTGCGCCTATCCTTTCAAAGAATTGTCGGGATGTGGGGTGGGTTTCAAGCTCATGCAGGCATATTGCTTACGCAACAACATTGACCTGGAAAAACTCTATCCTTTCCTTGATTTACTGGTCATTAGCATTGCCTGTGACATTGTGCCAATCATTGGCGAAAACCGGGTCATGGCTTTTTATGGCTTGCGCCAACTCAACCAAACCCAACGTACTGGCATAAAGGCGCTCATTGATGTAGCAAAGTTTAGTGATGATACCGTACTGGATATATCAAACGTAGTGTTTGGGTTAGGACCTCGCATTAATGCTGCCGGGCGTATTCAACACGCCAAAAAAGCAGTGATGTTGCTCGTGTCAAATAACAAAAAAGAAGCAGACTATGTAGCAGAGTTAATCAATAAAGATAATTTACAGCGCCGCGACCTGGATTCCAGTATTACTGAAGAAGCTTTGTCTATGATAGAGCAAAACCGACTGGAAAAATCTAAAACAACCGTATTGTTCAAAGAAAACTGGCATAAAGGGGTCATAGGTATTGTGGCATCGCGTTGCATAGAAACTTACCACCGTCCCACTGTCATATTGACCCAACACAATGGCAAAGCCACTGGGTCGGCAAGGTCGGTACCCGGCTTTGACTTGTACGAGGCGATTGACGCTTGCGCTGATTTGCTGGAACAATTTGGTGGGCATACCCACGCTGCGGGGCTTACCCTTACACTGGATAAAATAGAGCCTTTTCGGCAAAAGTTTGAAAACATTGTAGCCAAACAAATTGACGAGGAACAGCTGACCCCTTTGATTGAGATTGACGCAAAAATAGAACTGAAAGATATTACCGGAAAATTTTATCGTATCTTGCAGCAATTTGCCCCCTTTGGCCCGGCTAATATGCGCCCAGTGTTTGTAAGTGAGCATTTGTATGCTGATTACCCAAAGTTACTGAAAGAAAAACACGTAAAATTTCGTACTCGGCAAGAGGGTTCTGATGCTTTTTTTGATGCCATTGGCTTTGGTATGCCTGAACACTACGAACGAATTGCCAGTGGCGAACGTTTTGCCTTGTGTTACAACATAGACGAGAATCGTTACCGGGGACAAACATCGCTTCAGTTGAAGATCAAAGATATTAAGTTTTATGAGTAATAAGCTTCATTTACGCCTGATCAGGCATTGAGACGCTTTGGTATATAGGGGGCTTATACAAACAATATCGGTTACCAGGTCGGCTACAAACCAAGTCAAAATTAAGCGTAACTAATGAATGAAGCTGGTTGTTGATCCAATACTCCGCAGTGATTTTAGTCAAAGTTGTTTGCTGGTGATCAGTTATTGATGAATTTAAAAACTATTTAATTGGGTGTTTAGGCATACAACCGAAACACTTTTAAAAATAAAGCGAGTACGCAATCTTAATATAAAATGCTGGTTTACAGCATTTAATAAGGTGAACATTTACTCGAATCGGCTACGGACTATCGACTAAATACTATGGACTATTGTGATCAACAACTTATATTTATTCGTAATTTAATCATTCGTAATTACTTCCATGAAATTAACCGCAGTAAATTTAGTAAAAAAATACAAGGGTAAGGCAGTAGTAAACAATGTATCTATTGAAGTAAACCAAGGAGAAATTGTGGGCATGCTGGGACCCAACGGGGCCGGAAAAACTACCACCTTTTATATGGTAGTAGGTCTGGTAAAACCCAATACAGGCAAGGTGTTATTAGGAGATGAGGACATTACTAAACTACCCGTGTATAAGCGTGCCCGCAAAGGCATTGGTTATCTGGCTCAGGACGAGTCGGTCTTTCGAGGGCTGACTGTAGAAGAAAATATAAGGGCAGTATTACAAATGACCAAGCTCTCGGTAGCCCAACAACGCGAAAAGGTAGACGAACTCATCGATGAATTTAACCTGCACAAAGTGCGCAAAAGCCCTGGTAAGGTGCTTTCAGGGGGGGAACGCAGGCGTACCGAAATTGCCCGTACCCTGGCCGTAGATCCAAAGTTTGTATTGCTCGATGAGCCCTTTGCCGGAGTAGACCCATTGGCGGTAGAAGAAATCCAAAATATTATCTATCACCTCAAGCACAAAAACATTGGTATTTTAATTACCGACCACAACGCTGATGCTATACTGTCTATTACCGACCGTTCTTATGTAATGTCATTGGGTAAACGTTTTGCCGATGGACCACCCGAAGAGTTGGTGCAAAACCCCTTGGTAAAAGAACACTACTTGGGCAAAAACTATGTGTTGGTACGTAAGTTTATCAAAGAAGATGTAAAACTAGACGCCGAGCCGGGGCAAATTAACGCCAAATACAAAGACAAAGCTCCTATTCCGGATGAGTACATCAGTAAAGGAAACGACCCTGCATTGAAAAAGCCCGAAATGATGGGTAAAAATGACCAGGTTCCCTCTCCATCGGAGAGTATCAACGCCAAAGATGAAGCAGCCGAAAGTAAGTCTCAAAGCAACGACACCAACGATTCGGAAGAAAAAGTACAACCATAAACAAATAAAGTAACACAGCGCTTGAGTGTATTGCCAAAACAACCACAACTATCTCTTGGTTATAGAGATTCTGTGGTTGTTTTTTTGTATCTTAAGCCAAGATATTTGTGCAGAAATAGCTGAACACTATCATAATTATGTCTAAATTTGCCAATCATTCGAAAGTAAATTTTATATTTGAGTGATACAATGGCAAAAAATGCCCAAAATCTATTTTTGGCAACAAGTCGTTTGTATGATGAGTTGTTATACTGATGAAGGGAACTGCAAAAGGGCTATCTGAATCTCACTGTACGCTTTTGGCAACCACAGCGATTTAGACTGATTTTGTCATTTACCTGTAGAGTTCAATTTAAGTATATAATATGAGCATAGTCGATAATGTTATCAAATGGGGGTTGAAAAGGCGCTGGCCAAAGATCAAGCACTTTATGCAACATCCTGACGAAGTACAAAAACGTATGTTCACTAAACTAGTGGAGCTGGCAAAAAACACCGAATGGGGTAAGAAATACCATTACAAAGACATTCGAAGATTCGAACAGTTTCAAGAAAGAGTGCCCATTTCAAGCTACGAAGACTTATACCCCTATATTGAACGCATGCTCAAGGGCGAACAAAACGTATTATGGTCTTCTAAAATCAACTGGTTTGCCAAATCATCGGGCACTACCAACGCCCGCAGTAAGTTTATACCTGTATCGCGCGAAACCCTCCAGAAATGTCATTTTAGAGGCGGGCGCGACATGCTCTCGTTAGTAGTAGTAAACAAACCTGATACACGTTTTTTCAGAGGCAAGGGCTTGTCGGTAGGAGGCTCTTTATCGCCTAACCCTCATTGGCAAGGTACTTATTATGGCGATGTATCGGCAGTAATTATGCACCACATGCCACGTTGGGCGCAATACCTGCGCGCACCAAGTTTAGAAACCGCTCTAATGCCCAACTGGGAAGAAAAAATAGAGGCTATGGCAGCCGAAGCCATTCCCTTGAACATTACCAGTGCCCTGGGAGTGCCCACCTGGACGATTGTCCTTTTCAAAAGAATTTTAGAAATTACCGGCGCCAAACACATCAAAGAGGTTTGGCCTGACTTTGAGATATTTGTTCACGGGGCAGTAGCTTTTCAGCCCTATCGTGAACTATTTGATAGCCTTGCTCCAGGCATTAGTTATATGGAAACTTATAATGCTTCGGAGGGTTTCTTTGGGCTACAGGACGACCTCAGCCGTGATGATATGCTGTTGATGCTCGACTATGACATGTTTTATGAGTTTATCCCTTTGTCGGAGGTAGACAAAGAACACCCGCAAACCCTGACTCTAGACCAAGTAGAGCTGGATAAAAACTACGCCATTATCATTTCTAATAGTTCGGGGCTATGGCGCTACAAAATAGGCGATACAGTAAAGTTTACCTCTTTGAGCCCCTTTCGGGTAAAAATCACGGGGCGTACCAAGCACTTTATCAATGCCTTTGGCGAAGAAGTAATCATAGAAAATGCCGAAACCGCCATAACTGCTGCCTGCAACGCCACTGGTGCAGTATTGAATAACTTTACGGCTGGTCCTATTTACCTGGGCAGCCAAAGTAAAGGCGGACACGAATGGATCATTGAGTTTGCCGAAAACCCTTCGAGCATGGATACCTTCTCGACAGTGCTTGACCAAACACTGAGGGAGGTCAACTCTGACTATGACGCCAAAAGGCATTTAGATATGGCATTGATAAAGCCTGTAGTACACAATGTGCCCGAAGGTACGTTTTATGAATGGCTCAAACAACGAGGTAAAATTGGTGGGCAAATAAAAGTGCCCCGCCTTGCCAACTCGCGCGTCTACTTGGACGAAATTCTTAACCTGGTAAACTCTCGCTTTTAAAAAGATTACAACACCTGCCAGGTTTCAAAAACCTGGCAGGTATAAAACTTCGAAAGTTACAACAACTTTAGTTAGACACCTCAAACTTAACCTACAAGAAGTGGAAGAAACTGACATAGACAAAAACTATCATCAAAAAATTAAACAAGTATTTCAGGAAATAGGCAAAGTAGTAGTAGGACAAGACTATATGGTAAACCGCTTGTTAATTGGCTTATTTACCAATGGGCATATCTTGCTTGAGGGAGTACCTGGGCTTGCCAAAACTCTGACCATCAGCACACTATCAAAGGTTTTACAGCTTAAGTTCCAACGGATTCAGTTTACCCCCGATTTGCTGCCTGCCGACTTGATAGGTACAATGATTTATAACCAGAAGGAGAGTGAGTTTGAAGTAAAAAAAGGGCCTATTTTTGCCAACCTTATTCTTGCCGATGAGATCAACCGTGCCCCGGCAAAGGTACAATCTGCCTTGCTGGAGTCTATGCAGGAAAAACAAGTAACCATTGGCGAAACTACCTATTATCTGGACGCTCCTTTTTTGGTGCTTGCCACCCAAAACCCCGTAGAACACGAAGGTACTTACCCACTGCCCGAAGCTCAGGTAGACCGTTTTATGATGAAGGTATCTATAGACTACCTCAGCAAAGAACTAGAGCTGGATATGATGCGCCGAATGTCTAACATGAGTTTTGCCGGACAAGTGGGCACCATTTTGAATAAATCAGACATTTTTGGCATCCGAGATGAGATCAACAAAGTAACCATTTCTTCTTCTTTAGAAAGGTACATCATTGAGTTGGTATTTGCTACCCGCCGCCCTAAAGAATACGGACTGGAAAAAGAAGCTGGTTATATTCAGTTTGGTGTGTCGCCACGTGCTACTATCCATTTAAACCTTGCCGCCAAAGCATTGGCTTATATGGACGAACGTGACTATGTGTTGCCCGAAGATATTAAAGAAATTGCCAACGATGTATTTAACCACCGTATTTCGCTTAATTATGAGGCTGAAGCCGATGGCATTAGCACCTCAGAGATTGTGGCAAATATTCTAAAGCAAGTACCTATTACCAAGGAAGACGATTAGTTTTTTTGAATAATAAAATTGCAAAATGATAGATTCGCTATCTTACAATTGCAGCACCGTATGAGTAAGGTAAAACATTTTGAACACCAGGGAGTAAAAGCTTTCAAGTTGGGGCACGCCTATTGGGGCAAACCCCTGATTTGGGTACATGTGTATTGGCTCGATGGGCTACTCATTGATAGTGGACAACGAAAAATGCAAAAGTATTTGCTGGCTTTGCTCAAAGACTTACCTATGCAGCAAATAGCCCTTACTCACCACCACGAAGACCACTCAGGCAATATTAAAGCATTGCAGCAATATTATCAAGTTCCTGTATGGGCTGGCGACAAAACCCGTCAATTGGTAGCAAGTGGCTTCAAAATAAAGAACTACCAAAAATTTGTATTTGGCAATATGCCTCCTACCGATCAGCTCCTCCCCTTGCCCGACCAAATTACTACCGATAAATACCAACTGACTCCTATCTTTACTCCAGGACACGCCCAGGATCATTATGCTTTTTATGAGGCACAACAAGGTTGGCTTTTTTCGGGTGACTTGTACTTAGGAAAGATCAAATATATCAGGCAAGACGAGAACGTGCCCCAAATGATCGCCTCTATCAAAAAGGTATTACAGTACGATTTCGATACTTTGTTTTGTGCCCATCACCCCCGACTTACCAGTGGCAAACAACACATGCGCCATAAGCTCCAGTACCTTGAAGACCTCAGTGGTAAAATACATCAACTGCACGCCCAAGGCAATGGCGTTCAACAGATTATTAAAAAATTACACCGCAAAGAAATACGTCTAGGCAAGTTGATCACTTCTAACGACATAGGCGTTGACTATTTGGTACGCTCGATACTAAAAGACAAAGTACTGCATGAACAAACTTAACCGCCTCGCAGTAAAGACCAATGGCTATCGAACTCATTGACTCGTTTTTTGCTATAGCAAGCAAAAAGTAGTATTTTAAGCGCAACCCTCTGTAATACTCAGTTTTTGTCCCTACCACTATGTGTAACTATCAACTTTATTGCCCCCCACAGCAAAATGTAGTGTTGTGCTTTTTGAAGAAATGCCACCACCAACATTCAGGTTGGATAGCATAGGTTATTTTGGTAAAACTGCTAACTTAATGATGACATATGTTGTATAACAAACCCCTGGCTCTGAAGGGTATATTACTCATTGCTTTTTGTGCTTTACCCTGCTTGCCTGCCTTTGCCTGGCAACGCCCCGTAGACAAGTTGCTTGCCAAATTAGAAAAACACCCTGCCAACGACCGCAAAAAAGTGGACTTGCTGTGCAGCGTGGCTTACAATCATGCTTCACCCAAACAAGCCAGGGCTTACGCCCAAAAAGCCCTAAAACTGGCTAAACAACTTAATTACCCACGAGGCATTATCAAAGCTTATCGGTTCACTGGTTTGGCTTATATGTCAGCCCGTGATTTTAAAAAAGCACTTCATTACTACAACATTGCCCTGGAGGCTGCCAAGGACGCCGGAGAACTAAAACAAATGGCAAGAATCTACCTAAATATAGGACTGATATACCGTTCACAAGCTGTGTATAACCAAGCCTTGGCGTATATGCTTAAGTCATTGAAACTATCGGAAAAACTGGACGATCAAAGGGGCATAGCCTTTACCTGCAATAACATTGGAGTGGTATATAATACACAAAAAAACTATCCGCTTTCGCTGAAGTATTACCAAAGAGCCCTGAAAATAAAGAGAACATTGGGCAACAAAAGAAGTACTGCCAATACAATTCATAATATTGGGGCAGTATATGGGGCACAAGGTAAATATGACCTCGCCATGAAGTACTCGCTTGAGGCGGCCCAGATAAAAAAAGAAGTAAAGCACCCAAAAGGCCTCGCCAACTCTTACGGGCAAATAGGAAAGTTATATTTAGCTCAACACAAGTATAACCAGGCAATCAAATACTATACAGCGTCTTTGGCTATAGACCAAGATATAGGAGAAAAATACGGCATCACAGAAACGTCTATCAACCTGGGCGTTGCATACACTAAGCTCAAACAATACAACACAGCCAAAGACTGGCTACAAAAGGGTAGGCAACTGGCGCAAAAAATAAACGCCAGAGAGTTGGTACAAGATAGTTATCAAGGGTTGGCAGAATGGTTTCAAGCCCAGGGAAGGTTTGAACAAGCACTGCAGTATCATCAAAAATATACGGCACTGAAAGACTCCTTGTTTAACAGCCAAACATCGAAGCAAATCGCCAAAATGCAGGTACTGTATGAAACAGAAAAAAAAGAACTGGAAAACAAGGTGCTGAAAGACGAACAAGCCCAGCAAAAAATGCTGCTCAATGCTCAAAAGGCTACCATCAGGCAGCAAAAAATTATTACCTTGCTGGTAGTGATAGGTCTACTGACCACTGCCCTGCTTGCTTTTGCCTTGTTTAGGCAGAGACAGCAAAAACAAAAAACCAATAATTTGCTTAAGCAAAAAAATGAAGAAATTTTCACCACCAACGAAATACTGGCAACAGTAAACCTCAATCTGGAAGCCAAAAATGAACATATTACAGCAAGCATTGACTACGCCCAACATATTCAACAGGCAATATTTCCGGCAGAAGGCAAACTCCAACAAGTGTTTGCCCATAGTTTTGTTTATTTTACGCCTTTAGAAATAGTAAGTGGTGATTTTTATTGGCTGGCTGAGCTAAACACTGCCCAGACAAAAAGCTATACTAAAAAGGTGTTGGCGGTAGTCGATTGTACTGGGCATGGGGTACCCGGAGCCTTTATGAGCCTGATAGCCACCGTGTTGCTCAAAGAAGCCGTACTACTCAAGCATATTCACTCGCCCGAACTCATATTGAACGAACTGCACCGCAACATTCGCCAAACACTGAAACAAAAACAAAACTATAACCGCGACGGAATGGAAATAGCAGTGGTGGTAGTAGAGCCAGAAACCCACACCCTGGAGTTTGCGGGTGCCCGCCGACCTCTGGTGTATGTACAAGACCAGCATTTGCATACAATTAAAGGCGACAGACTGCCTATTGGAGGCGAACAACGCGAAAGTGAACGACGGTTTACCAAACACCTGTTGTACCTACATCGCCCACTTAGTTTTTATTTATTTTCGGATGGCTACCAAGACCAATTTGGAGGTGAACACGGTAAAAAAATGGGTTCACAACGCTTGACCCAACTACTGGACGAGGTTCATCACTTGCCTATGGAAACTCAACAAAAATCAGTCGAACAAAAGTTTACACAATGGAAGGGCAACATGCCCCAAACCGATGATGTATTGGTATGCGGAGTAAGGTTGGATTAAGGGTTTATAAGTAGCGGCAAGTCTTGGATACCGATACGTGTTGGTGCAATCAATTAGCTATAAATTACAAGTAAGGATAATTCAAAGATAATAGTTACATTTACTCATTAGCTATATAAGCAGCTGTATTGCTCTATGATGCAACACCAAACAATACAGCCACCTTCTTTCTTTAACTTCGGTTAATACTTCACAAAAACTTTTTGGAAATCTTTGCCCTGAATACGAGGCACTTGCTCTATACCGTGGATACGTCGGGCAAAATAAGGGACCCCTTCGTTGTTGTCTACCAGATACTTATAAATTTCTGCATAAGTCAATTGATTGTCTTTGTTTTTGTCAGCATTCTTGTTATGAATTGCCTTCAAAAAGAAATAAGTAAACATGCCATGCAGTTTTTTGTTGTACCAGCACGACACCTGGTCTTTGCTAGACGATGACAACAACACACCATTCTTTACTCCTTTGATTCCTTTAGACTTCACCACAATAGGCGAAATATTGTCAAACACGGTTGCTCCCGAAAAACAAGCATCTAACACCACCGTTATCGACTTTGCCGGAAGCTTGGCAAGGTTGCGGTAAAAAATATCGCTGTGGTAGCCACTCAACTCTACATACTGTGGGTCGGCCTCTACAGGAACAAAATAAGCCGCATTGTTTTTAAGGCTGGGTGCCCCATGTCCTGAGTAATACACAAAAACATCGCTCTGATCGGCTTTGATAGAATTATACAGTTTGCCTTTATAGTTATGCTCGTTGCCAAAAAACGTTTTAAAATCAGCCAAAGTAGCATCATTGATCAAAAACACATTGCCCGGCTTGTAGCCTAATACTTTTACCAGGTAGTTTTTAATGCTACGGGCATCATTAATGGCATACTTTACCCGTTTGGTTTTCTGATAATTGGTATTGCCAATGACTACTGCTATAGCATTGGGGTTATTCATTTGGGTTTTAGGTAGTTTTACATCTACATCCGAAAAGCCACCCACAAAATCGGCATTACCTACCTCACTGTTGCGTCCATTGGTGTTTACACTGATAGGGTCAAAATTAAACGTAAGCTTCGATGCATTATATGCTACATAGTTTTGACTGTCGTACACATATTTTTTACCATTGGCAGGGTTGACAATGTCTACATGCAAAACCGCCAACTCATAGGCGTTGGCCAAAGTAAAGCTGGCGTTCTTATATTTTAATTTCTTGAAATTTTGGTCAAACTGTTTTGCTTCGGCAAGAGGCACATGTACATATATTGGACGAAAGTCTTTGAAGGTAATTTTAAAACTCTCGTTATCGGCATCATATTCGTTTTTACCGCTTGCCCAGTCTATATGCTCCAGGCCTATTTTGGTAACTGCCTGTTGGGTATATTCATATACTTTTTCGCGGCGAGAACTTTCATTTACCCTTGCCAGGTAATCATCGGTTTTCTCAAACTTGCCTTTCTTTTGCCATTTATTAATGCGAGGCTCTATGTACAACTTTACAAGGTGGGTGTAAGCAATCGTACGCCATAGCCTAATGGTTTGGTCGTCACTGGCGCTGGCAATCATTTGCCCATTAGGGCTAAAAGCTACCGAGTTTACATTTTTGAAATGTCCACGCAAACTGGTTATTTTTTGGGCATTCTTAGCATCCCATAGCTTCAGGTTTTTGCCACCCCGCACCAGATAAAATCCATTGGGGCTAATGGCAAGCGAAGTAATCAGGGCATAAGGCTCAGCATATTCTTTGGCAATTCTACCCGAAGCTACCTCCCACTTTTTAAGCGTACCATCGCGGCTCCCGCTCATCAGGTAGGTGCCATCTGTAGTAAAGCTCACTGCCATTACATGGTCTTTGTGCCCTTTCAAGGTTTTCTCTAGTTGAAAAGTGCTGGTATTCCATACACTAATGTTTACATCACTGGTACTTGCAATTCTTTGGCCAGTAGGGTCAAAACAAACCCCATACACCAAACGCGGGTGGTTGCCAAATGTGTGTACCACGTGGCCACTGTTTACATTCCACAACTTTACGGTTTTATCGCGGCTACCACTCACCAACCATTTACCATCGGCACTGTAGTCAATAGTGCCTACCATGTCGGCGTGCCCCTCCAGGGTTTTTATAATCACCCCACTTGAGGTTCCCCATATTTTAATGGTACCATCCACGCTTGCGGTAGCAATGTTTTTACTGTCAGGGCTAAACTTTACGGCAAGCACACTGCCCCGGTGCCCGGCAAAGGTATGCAACAGTTTTCCACTGACAGCATCCCACAACTTCAGGGTTCGGTCTGCCCCACCACTTGCCAGGTATTTTCCATTGGGGCTAAAAACTACCGAATAAACTTTGGCTTGGTGCCCCCTGAGGGTAAGCAATGATTGTTGGGCGTAGGTGTAGTGCTGTATCATACCCAGGCAACAGCAGAGTGCGAGCAATTTTAGTTTGATAGTTTTTGTCATGGTATCGGTTGGCAAACATTTTTCTGTAAAAATAACATCTCTTCTTGACTTGAACAACGCATAAGTATACAATAGGTTTGCATGATAAGGTATAAGCATGCGCAAAAAGGCACATTTTAGACGTTGCCCTCTTAAGTTGGTAGGCAGGACAAAAACATTGCTCGGCTGTAAGAAAATGTTGGTATAAAAAACAGGGAATTTGGGCTTTAGGCTAAAAAAATGAAAAATATTCACCTTTTTTTTAAAATAAATGCAACCTTTTAAAAAGCTTGCCGTATAACTCTCCAAAGGCTGGTTAGCACTTTTATAAACTTCATTTTTCTCCCAAAAAGTGAAGGAAAGTTTTAAATGTTTTAAATAATAGCAGACAATCCTACCTCAAAGAGGTGGGATTTGTTTTTTTATAGCCCTACCAATCACTTACCCATACTTTTTTTACTTTGGTCACCTTTACTACTTATTCATCATAATGTAACTTAATGGTAGTTGCTAAATTTTAAAGCATCCACCATCAAGCTATACACTACCTTATTTTCTCACAGAGATGAATACTATGCTATGAATTTACTATTTAAATACTGCTCCTAAGCAGTTTTTTATTGAGTATCTGTACTCTATGTCGCCGCAATTTCATCTACATCATTTCTTGGCAACAGGCCATTGATTCTATTGGCGAGTTTTAGCCAGATAGCTACTGTCATATCTTGGAGCCTACTTACTCTCCTGATATGTTGGCAATCTTCTTGATCCCAGGCACTGCCTTGACCATGGTTTGTATACCTACCTGTCCTGATGAGTCGCTTGACGAAGTAGTCGCAGATGCTGAACCAGCAATGGTATAAACGAAAACTTAAACAAGCGCTTAGCTACTAAAAATAACAGACACAACCAGTAACTGAAGTTTTTCATACCTGTTATTTATGTAAAACCCCCTTATATTCAGGGTTCATCAGGTTGTTTGGATCTAAAATATTGTCCAGTTCTGCTTCGGAAAGCAATTCCTTTTCCAGTACCAATTCACGTATGCTTTTACCAGTTGCTACTGCTTCCTTCCCTATCACATCTCCCATATGATGACCAATAAAGGGGTTCAGAAAGGTGATAATTCCTACCGAGTTGAGCACCATTTGTTTGGTATGCTCCGCATTGACAGTAATTCCTTTGACACATTTGTTGGCCAGTGTAACACAGGCATTCGAGAGCAGCTCGATAGATTCAAACATACACTGCGCTATCACTGGTTCCATCACGTTTAATTGCAATTGCCCGGCTTCGGCTGCAAATGAAATCGTAACATCATTGCCAATAATTTTATAACAAACCTGATTGACTACTTCGGGAATGACTGGATTTACCTTGGCTGGCATAATAGATGACCCAGCCTGCATTTCAGGAAGGTTAATTTCATTTAATCCACATCTGGGACCGGAAGACAATAATCGCAGGTCATTGCATATTTTGGACAGTTTTACGGCTGTTCGTTTCAAAGCACCAGAGATCATCACATACGCCCCACAATCAGAGGTAGCTTCTATCAAATTCTCTGCTTTTACAAAGCTTGCTTTGGTAAATTGTTGCAAATAACCGATGGCTAACGCAGAATAACCTGCGGGAGCATTTACTCCGGTGCCAATCGCAGTAGCACCCAAATTTACCTCAAGAATCAAATCTCTGGATTTTTTCAAATTTTTGGTCTCTTCTTTCAGATTAGTCGACCAGGCCGCAAACTCATCACCCAACGACATTGGTACTGCATCTTGCAGTTGAGTTCTACCCATTTTTAGGACTTTTTTGAATTCAGCCGCTTTTTTATCCAGCGAATTGTTGAGAATGTTTATTTTTTCCAGCAGATAGTTGATATAAAAATAAATGGATACCCGAAAACCTGTGGGGTAAGCATCATTGGTCGATTGGGATATATTTACATGATCGTTGGGGTGTAATATGTCATAGCTCCCTTTAGCATGTCCACTGAGCGTAAGAGCCACATTGGCAATTACTTCGTTTGTGTTCATGTTTACTGAGGTACCAGCTCCACCTTGAAAAACATCTGAGGGAAAATATTGCACATATTGGTCAAGGTTGTCCAAAATTTCGTCGCAGGCCTGTATAATCATATCGGCTTTTTCGGCAGGAATGGTACCTATTTCTTTATTGGCCGAAGCAGCGGCCTTTTTGGTAATTACCATCCCTTTTACAAAAAAGGGGTAATCACCAATTTTAGAATGAGATATTTTGAAGTTATCAATTGCTCTCTGGGTGTGTACCCCATAATAAAGTGTATCGTTGATATCAAGGTCTCCTAGTAAATCAGTTTCTTTTCTTGTAGTCATAAGTTTTTTATTGTTATAAAGTGATGCTTCCCAGGGCAAATCCAATAATCACTGCCGCTATAATGGTGGCAATACCAGGAATAATAAAGGAATGGTCAAAAACGTATTTTCCAATTTTAGTGGTACCTGTGTCATTCATTTCTACTGCGGCAAGCAATGTGGGATAAGTTGGTAATACAAAAAGCGCACTTACCGCTGCAAATGACGCAATAGCAGCGGCTATAGGTTTATAAACTAACCCAATAGATTGGCCTTAAGCTTTCGGGCATTCATTTCGGCAATATTGGCAATAGAAATTGCTTCAGGACACTCTACTTCACAGGCTCCCGTAAAAGTACAACTCCCAAAACCTTCTGCTTCCATTTGAGCAGTCATGTGTTGTACTCGTTGGTGCTGCTCGGCCTTTCCCTGAGGCAAACTATTGAGGTGGTTAATTTTTGCGGCAGTAAACAAGGCCGCAGATGAGTTTTTGCAAGTAGCTACACAAGCTCCACAGCCTATACAAGCTGCCGCATCCATTGCTTTATCAGCTACCAATTTAGGAATCGGTAGCGCATTTGCTTCAGGAGCCGTTCCGGTTCTTGCACTGATATATGCCCCCTTTTCAATGATACGATCAAACGCAGATCGATCTACAATGAGGTCCTTAATGATGGGAAAAGAAGCTGCTCTCCAGGGTTCTACTACAATCGTTTCGCCATCTTTAAAACTTCGCATGTGTAGTTGACAAGTAGTCATGTGGTCATGAGGTCCGTGAGCTCGACCATTAATAAATATCCCACATTGACCACAAATTCCCTCCCGACAATCATATTCATAGGCAATCACTTTTTCTCCTTTCAGTACTAAAGCTTCGTTGAGATAGTCAAGCGCCTCCAGGAAAGACATGTCCTCGGTAAGCCCTTCTATTAGGTACTCCTTGAGTTCTCCCTTTTCAGTTGGGCCATTTTGACGCCATATTTTAAATATTATGTTCATAGTATAGTTATTTATAGCTCCTTACGGTTGGCTGTACAAACTCGAAGTGGAGGGGTTCTTTGTGTAACTTAAAATCACCCTGATTGTATTCCCAGGCCGATACATATAAAAAAGTTTCGTCTACCCGTACTGCTTCCCCCTCTTTGGTTTGGTACTCCTCCCGAAAATGCGCTCCACAGGACTCTTCTCTTTGCAAGGCATCTGTACACATCAAAGCCGCCAATTCAATAAAATCTATGACACGTAAGGCCTTTTCTAACTCTGTGTTTACTTCTTTGTCATGGCCAGTTACCCGGACATCTTTCCAAAACGCTGTTTCCAGTTGCCTGATTTTGGCAATGGCTTCTACCAGCCCGCTTTTGTTTCGACTCATGGCACATTCTTGCCACATGGTCTTTCCTAACTCACGGTGAAAATGATCTACTGTTTTATTGCCATTTACTTTCAATATCCGATCAATGTGGGCTTGTACTCTTTCCTCAGCAATCACAAAGGCAGGGGCTTCAACCGATGGAACCTGAGCATTGGGTTTGCCTGCGAGGTAATTATTAATCGTATTAGGCAGAATAAAATAACCATCCACACTGGCTTGTAGCAGAGAGTTTGCCCCTAAACGATTGGCTCCATGGTCCGAAAAATTACATTCTCCTATAGCGTACAATCCTGGTATAGTAGTCATGAGCTCATAATCTACCCAAAGCCCCCCCATAGAAAAATGAGCCGCTGGCGAGATCATCATGGGTTCTTTGTAAGCATCTATGCCTGTGATCTTTTGGTACATTTTGAACAAGTTACCATACCGGTCATTGATGGTGTCAAGACCAAATTGCTCTATGGCATGCTTAAAATCGAGATAAACCGCGTTTTTTAATCTACCCACCCCATAACCAGCATCTATCCGCTCCTTGGCTGCTCTGGATGCTATATCACGGGGGGCAAGGTTGCCAAAACTAGGATAGCGCCTTTCCAGGTAATAATCCCGCTCGCTTTCAGGAATTTTATTAGCTTCTCTGGTATCACCTTGTCTTTTGGGTACCCAAATACGTCCATCGTTTCGTAACGATTCAGACATTAGGGTAAGTTTGGACTGAGAATCACTAGACTGAGGCAAAGCAGTGGGATGTATTTGGGTAAAACTGGGGGCTGCAAAGAAAGCCCCCTTTTTATGGGCTTTCCAAATAGCGCTTCCATTACAACCTATGGCTAAAGTTGATAAGCGAAATACTCGTGAATACCCACCAGTAGCCAACACCACTGCATCAGCAGCAAAGCGTCTGAGGTTGCCATTGGTTAAGTCCCGGGCAATAATGCCCTTCGCCTGTCCATCAATCACTACCAAATCCAGCATCTCGCAGCGGGTAAACATTTGTACTTTCTTGGCATGAATCATTTTATAGAGTTGGGAATAAGCAGCCATTAATAACTGTTGTCCCGTTTGCCCTCTGGCATAAAACGTTCGCTGTACCTGCACTCCTCCAAAACTCCTGTTGACCAGTGTGCCTCCATATTCTCTGGCAAATGGCACTCCTTGCTGTACAAAATGATCAATGAGTGGGGCCGATAACTCAGCCAAACGATAGGTATTGGCTTCTCTGGATCTAAAGTCGCCCCCTTTAAGTGTATCATAAAACATTCGGTAAATGCTGTCACCATCGTGTTGATAGTTTTTAGCAGCATTGATTCCTCCTTGAGCAGCTACTGAGTGAGCTCTCCGGGCAGAATCCTGATAGCAAAAGCACTGTACATCATAGCCCAACTCAGCCAGGGTAGAAGCTGCCCCCGCTCCTGAGAGACCAGAACCTACTACTATTACTTTGAGTTTTTTGCGATTGGCGGGATTAATTAGTCGGGATTTTAACTGATAATTACGCCATTTGTCTTCTAATGGCCCCTCAGGAACCTTTGAATTTAATTTCATATTACATTACTTGAAATAGACTACCAACGGAATAATGCCAAAGCCTATGCCCATAACTACTGCGTACCAAAGTGATAGCTTTGCTAGAAGTTGCAAACCCCGGTGATGGTAAAAACCTAATGTTTTAAAGCCACTCTTGAGTCCGTGATACAGATGAAAAGCCAATGGGACAGCCATAAGGGTATAAAACAGCACAAAATAAAAGTTGTGAAATAGTGTATAAGCCACTTGGTATACATCTTTGTTACCAGACTTATCATAGGTTACTTCTTCTCCTAGCCCTAGCTTTATTCTTGCCCAAAAATTGACAAGGTGAATCACAATAAAAATAAGAACCAATGTACCTAACATGCCCATATTTTGAGAAGACCATGTGCTATTTTGGCTGGTTTTGTTTACTACATACTTTACGGGGTTGGCTTTACGATTACTTAGTGTAATTAGAAGTGCATATAGCACATGTAGTAAAATAGACAAGTATAACAAGTAAGCTATGCCCTTAATAAGTGGACTTTCTCTGAGGGTAGCAGAGTAGCTATTATATAGGCTTTTTGCTGTATTTTGAGGAAGCAACAGCAAACAGTTGGCAGACAAATGGACTACCAGAAATAAGCAAAGAAACAGACCAGTGACTGCCAATATCCACTTTCTAAAAAAAAGCTTATTTAACATCATTCGGGCGTAGATTTTAAGTTGATTGTATATGCTCAATTGGTAATGTATCAAAAGAGTTGTTTACACAGGCACTGACTCGCTGAACCTGCCTTTCCAGAAATAATATTTATTGATATACATTCCAATGATATTGTCAGGTATTATGTCATTTTTGGAAAAACAAATAGTCCATTGTTGCAAGTGCTTCATGTGAATGCGGAAAATTAAGATTTTCACGCTCTATTTCCCAGGTATTATCTTTACTTACAGACAAGGTAATAGTAATACTGGTTAGTTCTTTTACTTAAATAGTAAGCAGCACCCTGTGCCGTTCTATGGCATACCAAGTCCCACGTTGGTTAGATTTATTACCCACATACCTCCAAAACTTATCTAATTCATCACTATAGTAAAGAGCAACATCTAAACTTTTTAATTGTCCAGTTTCCAGTTGACCAATTAGATAGAGGTTTGCCATTATTAGCTATTTTTTTCAAATAATTGACCACCGTATTTTGTTCATCTTTAAATCACGTGTCATATCTCGTACAGCAATGCCATTGAGGGTTTGAGTTTCTATCTTTTCTGAGGCAACTATAGCTTAGTAATGGACAAAAAATAATCCCCGATTCATCGGACTGTAAGCTTTCGATGCAGGAAATGACCTTTATTACTGATACTTCGTTACTTTTAGCCTTTGGCAAAGCTGTAGCCATCGGTTATTGCTCGTAAAACCGTCACACGGTCTGGCTCAACATCCACAGGGTGTTGCCATCTCGCCTCAGTGGTAAATCTCTATCTCCAAATGGATACCTTATTTTTCAACCATTACTTAATTGAAAACTTTTCCCTCAATTATTTGATATGCGAATGTTGGTCACTATTCGGGCAATGATTTGTTGGTATAGCTTCTTTTTGGGGATCAAAAAAACAAAATTCACCTGTTTAATACAAGACTTATGGATATAATATAAATGACAAGAGGTGGGGGCTGTATTTTGGCGTAAATGAGGCATTTTAAAATAGAAAGGACTGTGCTAACAATCGGAAAAATAATATCTATGTAAAGGTATGAGCCCGTTTGAATAAACTCGACATAGATGCTGATGCTATCAGCATAGTGTACAAATGACCTTCTGATTCATTATTTAGATAATACCAGGCTAAGATTTCTCCCTTGAAGTGTCCCCCTCCATTATGTTGTACAACTCCACTTTGCAAACATTTACCACTCATTTTGCTCCAAAAAAATTATGTAGCCACAGTTCCAATATACATCGGCATTCAGAAAATGAACTATGTGCTTTTTTAAAGTGCATCAATTGCCAAAATTCATCCCAAATTATTGTACACTTATTGAGTAGAAACTAAAGCATTAGTACTCTATCTATCTTTATATTGAACCCTAAGAGTGCTTTGTTTTAGTTTTCTTTCAAAAAATGGTCAACACCCAAAGTTTCTCCCTCGATACTTCGATAGCTTGTTTAATTTTTGCTAATATGCGCGCTTTTTCAAAAAATAAGCAAAAGTTGTATTACCCAATTTTTACTAAAAACAATTACATTTTAAGATTTTTTATGAAAAAGCTCATTTTAATCCTTTGCCTAATGGCAGCAAGCATTGCAACAGGTTATACACAATCACCTCTGCCAGATGGTGTTATTTCATTGCCAGATAACATGTATCCAGGCCAAGCTCCTTTTTATTATGGGGTGGCGTCAGGTGACCCGTTAAGCGATCGGGTGATTATATGGACACATGTTATGCCAGCCAACCTATCAGTTACACAGCAAACAGTGACCTGGCAGGTAGCCACCGATCCAAATTTTACTCAATTAGTACGCTCAGGAACTGCCCAAACTACAGCAGCTCGTGACTGGACCGTAAAGGTAGATGTAACAGGACTGGCACCTTATCACAATTACTATTACCGTTTTATTGCCGCTGACGGACGTACTTCTGTTACAGGTAAAACACGTACTGCGCCTGCGGCTAATCAGTCGTTAAACAACCTACGCTTTGCGGTAGTATCGTGCACCAATCTTTTTTCCGGGTATTTTAATGGGTACCGTCGTATTGGGCACCGCACTGATATTGATGCAGTCATTCATTTGGGAGATTATATTTACAACAAACCAGATGATTTTAGAGCTCCGGTGCCTGCACCTACCAAACCCGAAACTTTGGCAGAATGGAGAGCCCGACATCAATTGTATCTGTTAGACCCTGACTTACGTTGGGCGAAACAAAACCACCCTTTTATTATAGTATGGGATAATCACGACTTGTTCTCTACCGGCAAAACCTCCCCAGATAACATAGGAGATGCTATTCGGGCTTTTCGAGAATGGGTACCTGTACGCGATGTGCCGGGCAAAGCTGATATTATTTACCGTAAGTTGAATTATGGTACATTGCTCGACATTGTCATGATTGACATTAAAACTAAGCGAGATTACCCAGAAGATGTAGCCAACCCTGAAAAGCGCACCACACTAGGACAGGAACAACGCGCCTGGCTCGAAGAACAATTGGTGAATTCAACCACTAAATGGCGAATCATTGGTAACCAAAAACTGTTTGGAACCTTGGCAGTAGGGGATGACTTTGAGTGGTTTAACAACAAGGGATGGGACGCTTACCCTGCGGAGCGCCGCTCAATCATGCGTACCCTTAAAAAGCGCACCAAGGGCAATAACATGATAGTAACAGGCGATGCTCACGTGTCTATTGCCAACGATTTACCTATTGATCATACGGCTCCCATCTGGAGCGATAAACGCAAATCGCAAGCAGTAGAATTTTTGCCTACCAGTCTTACCAGTGACAATGGCGATGAAAAAGGGGTAGCGGTAGCAGCTTTAAGGGCAGCAGAAGTAATCTTACGTACCATTAACCCCCACATAAAGTATGTAGACTTGCAAAAGCATGGCTATGGTATCTTAGATGTGCGTCCAGATAGAAGCGTTGCAGAGTTTTGGTATGTAAACAAAGACAAAGTGACAGATAATGAGAAGTTTGCCAAAGGCCTAAAGGTAAAAAGCGGGAAAGACAAATGGCAAGATAACGATGTAAACTCGCCTACTACCGAGATTCCTTTTGCCCAACGTTTGTTAAAAAACACCCGAACAACCCAAACATTGCTTAATAAACAAACTGAAAAGTTGCAACGAAGCCAGGTAAAGTTATTCCCTAACCCTAATGAAGGGGAGTTTTTTATTAGGTTACCCCAACAGTTTAGCCAAATCAAAATACAGGTATACAACGATAAGGCAGAACTGGTGTTTAAACAAAGTGCACAAGACACTCAAAGGGTCAACCTAAAAATAAAAAACCTTCCCACAGGTAAATATTACATAAAAGTATTGGCCGATGGGCAAGAGGTAGTCAAACACATGTTGGTAAAGTAGTACAATCACCTTGTTTGAAGTAAAAAGCAGTTTTCTATTGCATTGCCTGCCTTGCTCACTTGGCTTGGGGAAACGCAGCTTCGAGAAGGTATTATCTAGCCCTGTCAGGCTTTCGATACCTGGCAGGGCTGATTTGCTGCCTTAGCCTTCAACTGTTTATATGATAGGGTAGTCAGTTAAAAGCCCCGACAGGGGGCAAGCTTCAAGCGACAAGTCGCAAGCTAGACCCTGTTCCACAGGTAACTACACTTTTGTATCACGTTGATTTTCAATAACTTACAAAAAGCGTAGTTAAAAGCCCCGACAGGGGGCAAGCTTCAAGCGACAAGTCGCAAGCTAGACCCTGTTCCACAGGTAACTACACTTTTGTATCACGTTGATTTTCAATAACTTACAAAAAGCGTAGTTAAAAGCCCCGACAGGTTTGCCTGTTCCCCAGGCAACTACCTAAGGATTCGTATAGCCAAGACAAGTAGCTTATTAAGTTGCAGTATTATTTGATTACTTCAAATAGTATAGATATTTGTAAAGAAGAGGGTTTGTCAGACACCGTTAGTGCAGTGATGCTTTAAAGCTCGCTTAAAAGCTTGGTGCAAATAGGTTCAATGATTCCCCTAATGGTGGAAAGTCTTGACAGAGACTTTACCCCGCTTAAAAGAATATTACATGTATATAACCTATTGTCAAACCCTCTTTTTACTCAATAAAGGTTCAATTTAGTGCATTAATCTGTGATGAAAAAATCGGAGACTAAAATAAAAAGTAGCAAAGCCTCTAAAAAGGTGAATTTGTCTGATGAGCTAACCAAGGTTAGGTTAAAAGTGGCCGGGGTAGATATTGCAAACAATATACATTATACAGCTGTTTCACCACACCTGACAAAAGATAACATCAGAAACTTTGGTGCTTTTACCGCAGACTTGCATCGCATGGCAGATTGGTTTAGTGAACTGGGGATAGAAAGTGTGGCAATGGAAGCCACAGGTATATATTGGCAAAGTTTATATGAAATTCTTGAGGACAGAGGTTTTGATGTGGTCTTAGTAAACGCTCGTTATCCTAAAAATGTAAGTGGACGCAAAAGTGATGTTTCTGATTGTAGTTGGATACATACATTACATAGTTATGGATTATTGCCTGCTTCTTTTATTCCTACACAGGATGTCAGAGAGTTTCGCACCTATGTACGCCAGCGGCAACAATTGACCAAGCAAAAAGTGCAACACATGCAACATGTAGGTAAAGCCTTGCAGCTGATGAATGTCAAAATACAGAATGTGATTTCAGATATTGAAGGTAAACTAGGAATGAAGGTTATTCGTGCTATTGCAGCAGGAGAGCACTCCAGTGTAGAACTGGCAAAACTTCATAATAAAACACTCAAAGCCACCAAAGAAGAGTTTACTTTATCACTTGAAGGGAACTTTCGTAAAGCGCACTTATTTTCTCTCCAACAAGCGCTTAGTGCCTATGATTTTGTCCTGAAACAAATCAATGAATGTGAGACAGAAATAGAGCAAATACTCCATAAATGGGATACAGGAGAAATTGTGGCAAAGGAAGATTGGCAAAGCCGAGTAAAAAAAAAACAAAGAGGAAGAATGAATATTCATTTGATTCTGCTTCTTATCTCAAAGATATTACTGGGGTCGATTTAACAGAAGTAGATGGTTTTTCAGAAAATACGATTATCAACATTTTAGCAGAAACAGGAATTGATATGAGTCATTGGAAAAATGCTAAACATTTCACGAGTTGGGCAGGGCTTGCACCCAGAAGAAAAATATCAGGAGATAAACTCTTGGGGCATTTTAAAAATATGAATAACAGTCGGATACATCAAGCATTTAAATTAGCTGCTTGGGGGCTCAATAATAGCAAATGTCACTTGGGAGCCTTATATCGGAACCTAAGTCTTAGAAAAGGTTCAGGGATTGCTGTTCAGGCAGTTGCCCGAAAACTAGCTACTATTTTTTACAATATGATGAAATACAAAACACCATATCGGGGAAAAACAGCAGAGGAATATCAAGAGCAAAACAGAAAACGAAAACTCAAAGCCTTAGAAAGACAAGCCCGAAAAATGGGCTTGAAACTAGAAAAAATATAAAATTAAAGTGCTGATAAACAGGGTACTTATGAAATCGGTAGTTAAAAGCCCCGACAGGTTTGCCTGTTCCCCAGGCAACTACCTAAGGATTCGTATAGCCAAGACAAGTAGCTTATTAAGTTGCAGTATTATTTGATTACTTCAAATAGTATAGATATTTGTAAAGAAGAGGGTTTGTCAGACACCGTTAGTGCAGTGATGCTTTAAAGCTCGCTTAAAAGCTTGTGCAAATAGGTTCAATGATTCCCTAATGGTGGAAAGTCTTGACAGAGACTTTACCCCGCTTAAAAGAATATTACATGTATATAACCTATTGTCAAACCCTCTTTTTACTCAATAAAGGTTCAATTTAGTGCATTAATCTGTGATGAAAAAATCGGAGACTAAAATAAAAAGTAGCAAAGCCTCTAAAAAGGTGAATTTGTCTGATGAGCTAACCAAGGTTAGGTTAAAAGTGGCCGGGGTAGATATTGCAAACAATATACATTATACAGCTGTTTCACCACACCTGACAAAAGATAACATCAGAAACTTTGGTGCTTTTACCGCAGACTTGCATCGCATGGCAGATTGGTTTAGTGAACTGGGGATAGAAAGTGTGGCAATGGAAGCCACAGGTATATATTGGCAAAGTTTATATGAAATTCTTGAGGACAGAGGTTTTGATGTGGTCTTAGTAAACGCTCGTTATCCTAAAAATGTAAGTGGACGCAAAAGTGATGTTTCTGATTGTAGTTGGATACATACATTACATAGTTATGGATTATTGCCTGCTTCTTTTATTCCTACACAGGATGTCAGAGAGTTTCGCACCTATGTACGCCAGCGGCAACAATGACCAAGCAAAAAGTGCAACACATGCAACATGTAGGTAAAGCCTTGCAGCTGATGAATGTCAAAATACAGAATGTGATTTCAGATATTGAAGGTAAACTAGGAATGAAGGTTATTCGTGCTATTGCAGCAGGAGAGCACTCCAGTGTAGAACTGGCAAAACTTCATAATAAAACACTCAAAGCCACCAAAGAAGAGTTTACTTTATCACTTGAAGGGAACTTTCGTAAAGCGCACTTATTTTCTCTCCAACAAGCGCTTAGTGCCTATGATTTTGTCCTGAAACAAATCAATGAATGTGAGACAGAAATAGAGCAAATACTCCATAAATGGGATACAGGAGAAATTGTGGCAAAGGAAGATTGGCAAAGCCGAGTAAAAAAAAAACAAAGAGGAAGAATGAATATTCATTTGATTCTGCTTCTTATCTCAAAGATATTACTGGGGTCGATTTAACAGAAGTAGATGGTTTTTCAGAAAATACGATTATCAACATTTTAGCAGAAACAGGAATTGATATGAGTCATGGAAA
>NZ_AAWS01000066.1 GCF_000169175.1 Microscilla marina ATCC 23134 | reverse complement strand
CCCGGGAAGATTTTGTGGGAAGAAGTGATTTAACCTTGTCTGGCAGGTGCTCCTCTACTTGGTGTATACTGGCAAACACCTCACCTTTGGCTATAGGTGTATCAGGTAGTCAGGCTGTAACCCAATAATACAACGGTGGAAAACACCTACTTCATAAACAAGCATAATAAATCTGTCTGAAAACTTGTGTTATTGTTTACAATGATCGTACTTTTCAACTCAAAGTACTTTATACAAAACCAATGAAAGAACAACAAGAGTACGTAGAAACCCTGACTGAGATTAGATCATTGATGGAAAAATCTTCCCGTTTTTTATCATTAAGCGGGCTTTCGGGCATTTTTGCTGGCGTATTTGCCCTCTTGGGTGCAGGTGCTGCCTTTGTATATCTTAAAGCACCTTACGCAGACTATTACACACGGGCAATCAATGCAGACGATAGTATCAATATAGATTTTCTTACCTTTTTCATCATCGACGCTTTAAGTGTATTAGTACTTTCATTGAGTGCCGGGGTTTATTTTACCTGGCGCAAGGCCAAACGTAAAGGATTAAAGCTCATGCCCAAGCCTGCCGTGCGTCTTTTTTGGAACCTCATGATTCCGCTTGCTACGGGAGGGCTTTTTTGTGTGGTACTGGGTTATCATGGATACTTTGCTTTAGTGGCTCCCTGTACACTTATTTTTTACGGGCTGGCTTTAGTAAATGGTAGCCGATACACCCTCAACGAAATTCGCTACCTGGGCATCACCGAAATTGCTTTAGGGTTAATTTCTTCTTTTCTAATCGGCTACGGTTTGTTATTTTGGGCGATTGGTTTTGGAGTATTGCATATTGTGTATGGAGCACTGATGTGGTACCGCCACGAAAGATAGGCACACACCAAGGCGTAAAACACAGCAAAACAAGGGTTTAAGGGGGTATTATGAGCATTATAGAAGGATTAAATAAGGCGTTTGAAAATAAATTCAGAATTGGCACTATGGCTATTCTGGTAGTAAACGATTGGGTGGACTTTAACACTCTCAAAAAACTACTGGAAGCGTCGGATGGAAACCTGGCGAGTCATTTGACAGCCCTTGAAAAAAAAGAATACATTAGGCTAAAAAAAGAATTTGTGGGACGCAAGCCTCGAACTTCTTATCAGGCAACTAGCTAGGCAAAAAAGAATTCAGGCACACTTAAATGCCCTTGAAAAGCTTTTAAAGGGTTTTTGACCCTCAAAAAAATCACTCATTATAAAAGTGTATTTTTTTTGTACATACACTTTGTAAAATAAAGTACTTTCTAAGGCAATGCTTATGTATGGCAATTATTTAATTACGAATGACGAATGAGTCAATTACGAACCGACCGCAGGGAGCTCTGCGTAAGCTAATTACGAATTGGTGAATTACGAATTACGAATGGGCGCGAAGCGACGCTAAAGCTACGAATTACCAACTCCTAACTAATTCGCAAATATGATAATTTAAAGCTAAAGGCTAAGAGCTCCCTACAAACAGTTAAACAAAAGCTAAAAGCCAATCGTAGCTCAAGAAAAGGCTAAAGGCTAAAAGCTCCCTACAAACAGTTAAACAAAGGCTAAAAACTCATCGTAGCTCAAGAAAAAGCTAAAGGCTCCCTACAGACAGTTAAACAAAAGCTAAAAGCCCCCTACAAACAGCCAAAAAAAGCTAAAAGCTCATCAAAAGGCTAAAAACTACAGTCTACTGACTCCCGACTAATCACTCGCTGCTTTTGACAGGAATAATTGCCACTGAAAACTTACAAATACGACGGCGCTCGTCTACTTCCAGGTAGTCTTTAATATCGCGGTAAGGGTAAGTTTCGCCCAAACCAATCACATTGTCAGGTTGGCGTACTATGTTGGCTTTACCCACCTCTTTGAGCGCCTTGTCAAGGTACTTGTATACTGACTTGGCACGCAAACGCGACAGTACTTTATTGAGGTATTTTCTGTTTTGGGGGTAGTTAATGCCCTTTTTGGGGCTCGGCATAGGTCCAGGAGCATTTTGTTTTAGCAAGGCAATAAGGTTAGGTCGACGCAATGGTTCTGCGTCGCTGTATCCGGTGGTGGTTATTTCTATCTGAAGCGATTGGGTAGCATCTAACTTGCCTTCATACTTGCCCAGAGAGTCTTTTACCTGCTTGACAAACAAATTGATACGTGACTTTACATCTGCACTCAAGGCAAACTCTCCTGACTCGAAAGTACCTTCTGATTTTACGGTACCAGTACCTACGTTTACAAAATCGTTCATCATGAGCAATAGGTTAATTTCCTCATCACGCTTTTTGCGGTACTCACGGGTAAGTTTTTCTATTTTTTCCGAGTCTTTTTTTATATCCAGCGACGCAAGCATTGTTTTACGGGCTTTGAGCTCAGTTTCAAGTGCTTTGAGTATGGGCAGGTAGCTTTTAATGGCATTGTTTGAGTCGTCTACCAACTTATTTTGAATCTTGTTTTCGAGCGTTTTTATGATATTCAACTGTGAGGTGGTCGCTATGATATTCTCATCCAGTGCCTGTTTGCGGCTATTTCTGAGCCCGGTACAGCTATAGCCAATGGTGGCCAGCAAACATAAAAAAAACAGATTTTTAAGCATTATTATGTGTTTATCAATCTCAAAAGTAGGCATCTCGTCAAACGTATATCAATATTAGCAAATTCGGGCAAATATCGCAACTAATGCCGTAGCACGCGCAGGTTTTGGCATAAAATGTTCCCAAACATTGCCCGACTTACCCCTTTACATCTATTTTTTTCTTAGAGTAGGCACTTGTTTTTAATAATCGAGTCTTATTTTTGACAAACTTGCTCAAGCAATGACCACCCAATTAGCCAAAAATAAAACACAGATGTTGGACAAAAATACCCAAACCAGTTCTATAGAAAGAGCCTTGCCTTTTGTGATTGCTTTTTTGCTGCCATTACTCAACTTTATAGGCGATGTTGCCCGGCAAAAATCACTGGATATCATAGAGTTTTTGCCTCGTTGGGTATGCATTAGTTTGTTTTTGCTTATTTTATGGTACTTCAACAACCAAATAGCACCTACTAAAGGAGGTAAGTTTTTGTTCACTTTTTTGCTGGGCAACCTGGGGCTTACCGCCTTTTACCTGTTCATTCTTTCCCGTTTTTTTTCAGTCAATTTTCAATTTCTTTCTACTCCACTTGGTTGGGCAGCCGGGCTTAAATTTTTACTGGCTTCGTGGTTGTTTACCGCTATTCAACACACCCTCAAAACCACTAAGTCGGTGGCTACGCTCAAAGCCGAAAACCTTGCCCTAAAATCTGAAAAATACAAAGCCGAACTAGACCAGCTTCGCAAACAGGTAAACCCTCATTTTCTGTTTAATTCGCTCAGTACTTTACGCACCATGATCAGGTCAAACAACGCCAATTCAGAAGATTTTGTAATGAACTTGTCCGATGTGTACCGCCAAATATTGCAAACACGTGCTACCAACACCGTGACGCTTAAAGAGGAGGTGGATTTTTTGAATGCATATATTTATTTGCTCAAGGTAAGGCACGAAGACGCCCTGCATGTAGACATTCAACTTGCCCCTGATGCCTTGGCTTACAGTTTGCCAGCATACGCCTTGCAACTATTGGTAGAAAACTGCATCAAGCATAATATTGTATCGACGAGCCGTCCATTGACTATCAAAATTTATCAACAAAAGCCCAGTAGTGTAACTGTGGCTAACAATTACCAACCCAAAGCCCCACAAGAAGATTCGCTGGGGGTGGGACTTGACAACCTCCGCAACCGTTATCAGTTGATGGGGCTCGACAATGGACTCACGGTTAGCCAAAACGAACACGAATATGCGGTCACCCTTAATTTATATTAAAAAATGAATGTATTGGTAGTAGAAGATGAACGACGAACTGCTGAATTGCTTACTGAGTTTATAGAAGCCAAAGCAACCTACCTGGTGGTGCAGGTGCTCGACAGCGTAGAAGCTACAGTAAATTACTTAAAAAAACACCAGACACAAATTGATATTATGTTTTTGGACATTCAGCTTGCCGACGGACAAAGTTTTGTGGTGTTTGAACAGGTAGAGGTAACCATACCTGTGATTTTTTGCACAGCTTACGATGAGTTTGTCATGAAAGCGCTCAAAAACAATGGCATTGACTATATTCTGAAGCCTTTCAAAGAGCAAGACATTTACCAATCGCTTGCCAAGGTTCAAAACCTACAGCAGGCATTGGGCAAAAACCACCCAAATATACCACAGGTAGCCCAGCAAATATTGGCACAAGCCCCCTACCCTGCTGACCAACCCACCTTGCAAAGGTCTTTTTTAGTGCGTTACCGCGATAAAATGGTTCCGGTAGAGGTAACAAAGATTGCTTTTTTTCATTTAGACAATGACACTGTTCATGTGTATGGGTTTGATGGAGAAAAGCAAGCCATTTTTAAACGCCTTGACGAGATTGAGGCCGTCATTGATCGTCAGCTGTTTTTTAGGATCAACCGCCAGATGATTGTAAACCGGGTGGCTGTCAAAGATATTGAACCTTACTTTAACCGAAAAATGGTGGTAAACCTCCACTTTGCTATTCCTGACAAGGCCATTGTCAGTCGTTTAAAGGTCACTCCTTTTCTGGAATGGTTGGAAAGACCGAGGTAAGTAAGTCAGGCTTTGTGCCAAAGGTTTATGCAAGGTAGAATTGCCTCCCAAATAGTTTTATAAGTGATGCAAAATTATATATTTGTGGTTTGAGTGTTTCATTGTACCAATTTTGTAAACCAAAACACATAGTGTAGGTGTTTTCAATGGATGAACAGGAAGTAAATACCAAGATTGAACATTTGCTGCGGTCGGCAGATAAAAACAACATTGAGCTTGCGTTTCAGCTTTGCGTAGGGCTTGGAGGCAACTATGGCTCAAGGGTGCGGATAGCCTTGCGAAAATACCCAGTGTTGTGTGTAAGGCACGGGCTAGAACTGGACTTTTGGCAAGACCTCACCGAGCTTTACCTCATTATGGAGCGCCTGGACAAGTTTCCGGAAGAAGCTTTACAAATGTTTGCCCTCAAAGAAATAAGCCTGAACCAAAATAAAATTACGCAAATACCTCTAGAAATCACACAATTGACCCGCCTGGAATATTTAAGCCTCAGGCACAATCAACTGACTGCGGTGCCTGCCGAGATTGGGCAATTGACCAACTTGCAAACATTGAATTTGAGCGGCAACCAACTGACTGCTTTGCCTGCTGAAATAGGGCAATTGCAGAACCTACAGTATTTTACTTTAGAAAAAAATAAGTTGACCACCTTGCCCCCCGAAATTTATCAGCTCACCAACCTTATTGGGCTCAGCATTGAGAGCAATCAGATCAAAGAGTTATCGCCAGAGTTAAAAAACCTGCAATGTCTGGAACACCTCAACATTGCCGATAATGCCTTTTCTGAGAGGGCAATCAAACAAATACAAGAGTGGTTGTCGTACACCAATATTAGCTTTTTTAGGTATTATTAGCAATTAGGGCTGTACGAAGTTTTAAAAATCTTTGATATACAAGGATTTATATCTAAATCAAGGGGCTAAATGTAGGGGCAATCCCTTGTGGTTGCCCACACGAAGAGCAAACATGAGCGTATAAAACGTCTTTTAAAGGAATAAACGATCTTATTTGAACTCGCTTTAACCCTATAAAATGCTTATTATCAGTAATTTACAAGACTTCGCACACTCCTAATTAGCAACCGGAAATATCTACAAGACTCAAGCGATAAGCCACAAGTGCCCCATGTTATGCAAGTAGCCTTTGTAAAAGTAAGTCCTTAGATACCAATGTATATCGGTACTGCAAACCTGTTCTATAAACTACCATGGTTTTATAGCACATTGATTTTTAATGGCTTATGAAATATGTAGAGGGGAACGCTGACAAGGTTTTAGGTACTAGCCACGCTTCGCAAACCATACAAGCATTTAAAAAAGTCCCTACCCTTCTTTATGCTGCATAAAATCAATCAATTTTGCGTAAAATACCCCTTCTCGTAATACCTCTTCATTGCCCAACAACACCACTTGTTCACGGGCACGGGTAAGCGCCACGTTTAGTTTTTTGTCTACGGTTTGCTCAGCATTAAAAGCCTGTAGGTTTTTGAGTTGTTCGGGATGGTTTACTGCCATAGAGATAATGATGATTTCACGTTCGCTGCCTTGGTAACGCTCCACGGTATCAATGCTCACTTTGTTTTGCAGGTCTTCGTCGAGTTGCCCATAAATCTCGGCAATTTGGGCACGATAAGGCGTAATAACGCCTACAGTTTCGGCAGTAAAGGTCTCTCCATACATCTCTCTTACCACGTGAAGCAATTGTACCACTCGTTGGGCTTCTACCCGGTTAATCTTATTATGGGGCTCTAGCGGTGACGCCCAAAACAACAATCTATGTTGGTTGAGCCAGGGCTCTAGCTCGCTTTGGGTGTGTCCCTGGGGGTGCTGCAAGCTTGCCTTTTGTCGCTCAGTGCCTATTTTTAGTTTTTTGTAAAAATGCTCATTCACAAACTGGGTAATGTCTTGGTGCATGCGAAACTGGGTAGTAAGCATAGCGTAGCAATCGTGCCAGCCTCGGTTTTGGGCATTGGTCAGCAGCCGCTCAAACATAGAAATGCTCAAATCTTTGATGCCCATTTCGTGCAAATCGGTTTGTTGAGTTTGGCACTTTTCGGCATCCTGGGTGACCACGGCGGGCAACTGTTTTTCGTCGCCAATCAAGATAAACCGTTTAAAACGAGGCAGCACCCCACACAAATGCGGCTCTAACAGTTGCGATGCTTCGTCTATGATCACCGTATCGAAGCTTTTAATACTGAACAAGTTCAAATGTTTGTAAAATGATGCCACGGTAGAAACAAATACGTTGGTTTCGACCAAAACCTGATGCATTTCCTTGACCAACTTGCCCTTGCTGATGTTGCTCAGGCTATAAGGCGCATTTTCTTTGCTGCTGCCCAGTCTAATCATTCGTTGTTGGCATATAGGGTAAATCTTCTTGCAAATTTCATCTACTGCCCGATTGGTAAAAGCCAGCAAAAATATGTTTTCTTCGGTGTGGTGGAATAAATGATTGACCATTTGCGCCAGCATTGCCGAAGTTTTGCCCGTGCCCGGAGGTCCTTGTAGCAAAAAATAATCTTGAGCAGCTAAAGCCTGATTCAAAATATGGTTTTGTTCTGCATTGAGGCGTTCAATCTCAATGCCTGGCAAGTTGCCAAAACGTGGCTGACTTTGCCCCAACAACATATCTTTGCGTTTGTCGGGAATAGACAAGTAATAAGCCAACGACGCCAGCAAGTCGCGGTTGCCGCTCTCTAATAAATTGGGCTCTAGCACCCAGTGGCGGTGTTTTTGCAAAAACTGCTCGTCGATGTGCTTGTTCCACGCCTGTACGCTCACCTCGGCTGCGTTGATGTGCACAATGTTGCATTTGAGCAATTGATATTTCAGTGCCGACAGGCTACCATCGGAATTCATGGGGTACAGCACGGCAATATCGCCCTTACGAAAGGTAGTAACACTGGTACGGGTTTGGTTACGCTGAAAAACCAAGGTAGACGTGTCGAGGTCGGAACGGGTAAAGTCAAGGCTCAGGTTTTCGAGCAGACTAAAGTTGGCTGTTTTGTCTTCTCGCGAGTTTTTCCACAGGTTGGCAAACCCATTCTGAAAGTCGTTTTCGGTAAGCCCAATCTTAGCCGCTATGTTTTCGCGCACCACCAATCCGGCAAAAGCCGTAAAATACGCTTTGTCTATTTCACGGCAACTGCGCCACATTTCGTCAAATATCTTGGCGTCATCTATCACATAAAAAGGCAGCTTACCCGCCTGAATCCGATTGAGCAATTGATCAAAAATCCTAGAGTTCTCGCGGGCAATCATAAAATCCAGAAACACCATCTGGTTGCGTAATAGCAAGGCATCTTGTTGTTCAAAATTGAGCTTGCCACAGTTACGCAAATGCTCTCCCTCTTCGGCTTGCGAGTACAAAATGGCACTAATGCCCCGTCGTGCCTCGAAGGTGTCATCCAACAAAAGATTGTAACAAGCCACCTGTACCAAGTCGTTTGCCCAGGCTTTAGAGCGCACCGGGGGCACACTTTTGGTGCTTTTTAACTCTATAATTTCCTTCAGGTTTTGTTTGTCCTGGTCTTCTTCGTGCTCAATCAACACATCGAGCCGCCCCTGTAACCCATAAGTAGACGACAAAAAAGTGGGCTCGGTAGTGAGCCTTTGCTGGTGGTATTTTTTCACAAATTGCTTGAGCGTAGTAAACTGGGTTTTGAGGTTGAGGTAAATTGCCCGGAGTTTGTCCTTTAAAAAAACCGCCTCTAAGAAACTCTTGTATAACGCCCCCTTGAAGGCATCTTCGTAGCTTATTTCTTCATTGTCAATCAATTGGTCAAGCATTTCATTGATCAGGTTTCCTGTAAAGGTGGCTTCCGACCCAGTGAAAAACCGCAAATTGCCCAACAAATAGTTGTAAGACGACCGCCCCCCAAATCGATCTACACAGCGGGCTATAGCCGAAGCATCTACCAAATAATCAGGTTCAAGTACCAGGTTGGAGCTTTCGGTAGTGCGAAAATTACTTGCCAGTGGTTTGGGAGTATCTTCGTCGCTTTCGCTGATGGGTTGCACTGCCAGGTCGGTCACATGAATGGTTTGGTAAGGCTGGGCAAACCTCCCAAACTGACTAATGGCTTTATAATTGGTGTCGGTCACTTGAATACACGCCCTGCCAAAGTGTTCGGTTTCGCATATCAGCATACAGCGCCCTTTGCCATTGTTGAGCAGTTCATAGCCTGTAGTACGCAAAATAACCGCCCGCAACAAGTCTATTTTCTCTGCCGGGTCGTTGCGTTGATACAACGAGGGCAAGTCAGCATCTTTGTATAAATTCAATAGCTCGGAGGGCACAGTTTCTTGCGAAAAATGATACACCAAACCTGCCACTATTTGCACTCCTGCCATTACCTGCCAGGGTGCAGGCGCAAAGCTGTCTTGGCGCTGGGTACGGCGGCACAAAATACGCCAGCTATGAATCTCGTCTTCAAAGCTTTTGTCAAGATCGTAGGCTTCGCACACAAAACTAATTTGGGCAAAATGGCTGTAAAAAATCTGGGATTCCTTCGCCGTAATTTCTTTGATAAGGTTATAAAAAAGTGCATTCAATTGAATAGTAGCCGAACGCAAGTCGTGCAACTCTTCGGTGGTAGGTGTAGGGGGAGCTTCTTCTGTGGTTACGTGCTCTAGTTGTATGCCTTGGGCTATTACCGTAAGGCTGTTGTAAAAGAAATTGGCGGCAATGGGAGATACTATAAAATACATACGCACTTGTCAACTTTTGGTGTATCGAAGGGGCAAGTTAGGCATTTTTTGGGCTTGTTGGTATTGGGTAGTTTTTTTTACTCCACCAGTGCTACATTTTTATTATACAAATCGTACCAGGGTATTATGCGCTAAAACCGTTTGAGCGTGTTTTTGCCTTGTAAGAATGCTGTAAGTTTTTAATAGAGAAAAAACTCTTTTAGCGAAATTTCACAAAACAGTATTCGTGATTTTCAGTTTTATTTATAATTATTCAAGAACTTTTGTGACTATAAGTACAGTATCCTGTTTTTAAAAAAAATATGTCATAAATTTGGAATACTGCCCTTTATAACAATCACTCTATTTACACGTTAACTACATTGAAAACTGCCAAAATCAGCCTAACAAATATACAAGTTGAAGGTGCATTATTACACATATATTATCAGAAAAAATTAAATGTTACTTGGAACAATACACCATGCATAAACAATGGGTCATTGCCGACATTCACGGCTGCTATAAAACGTTTGTCAATCTATTAGAATATAAAGTACAGTTATCACAGGACGATCAATTATTTTTATTGGGAGATTATATTGATCGTGGATCAGGTAGCAAAGAGATCATCGATTATATTGTAAACCTGCAAGAATCGGGGTATAAAATATATACACTTAGAGGCAACCACGAAGACGTACTCTTGCGTTGTTATTGGGCGCTACAGTCTAAGCAGTGGACTCTCGAAATAGAGGAACTGTTTGCTGGCTGGATAAGGCACGGAGGCAAGGCTACCTTGCAGAGCTTTGGTGTACAAGCCCTCGGCCAAATCCCTTCTCATTACGTTCAGTTCTTAGAAAATCTACGTTATTATTACCTGCTCAACAACCACGTGTTGGTACACGCAGGGCTCAACTTTCGCCATACCAATCCTTTTTTAGACATTGAGTCTATGTTGTGGATTAAAAATTTTGCTGTAGAAGCAGAAAAAATTGAACACCGCAAACTGGTACACGGGCACGACCCCAAGTCGCTCGACTATATCAAACAGTGCATTAACAACCGTAGCCTGACCATTCCTTTAGACAATGGCTGTGTATACGAAGGTTCAGGCGGAATGGGCAATCTACTGGCGCTGGAGCTTAACTCTAACCAACTAGAGGTGCAACGCAATGTAGAGTATAAGCCTCTGTTTTTGGTGGCTTAAGTAGTAGTAAGTCTTTAGGTGCTGATGTATAACTGTGTAGTAAACTCACTGGTTTAAGTTACTGCTTTGCCCAAACTTAAACCAATAAAATAACGAACAGTTTGTCACTACTCTTAGGAATTGTTCAAAAATAAATTTACACTCTGAGAGGTGATTTATTGCCTTGATACTTCGTTATTTTTAGCCTTTGGCACAGCGTAGCTGTAGCCATCGGTTTTTGCCCGTAGCGCTGCTATGGGCGCAAAAAATAGCCTCGTCTCAAAACAAAACCTCTACCTCAAGAATGGTAATTTAATTTCTCACCATTCCTTATGAAAATAAACAAGCCCAGTTCAGGCATTTACTGAACCGGGCTTGTTGCCAAAATGTTGCGCTCTGAAGCTGCTACTACTTTATCTCCTGACAAAGTTCTATCAATACCCCGTTGGTAGTTTTTGGGTGCAGAAAACACACTAATTTATTATCAGCTCCTTTTTTGGGCTCCTTGTTGAGCAAGGTAAACCCCTCCTTGCTTAGGCGTTCCATTTCTTTCAGAATGTCTTCTACCTCATAGGCAATATGATGAATACCCTCTCCCCTTTTGGCTATAAACTTAGCAATGGCGCTATCTTCGTTGGTGGCTTCCAATAACTCTATTTTAGACTCGCCCATTTGAAAAAACGAGGTGCTTACACCTTCTGACTCTACAGCTTCGGTTTTGTAGGGAGGGCGGGCAAACAGCTTGGTAAACAAGTCGTTAGACTCTTTTAATGACTTTACGGCAATGCCTATGTGTTCTACTTTTAACATTTTTTGAATGGTTTGTATGACTATAAGTAGTAACAAACAATGGTTGTTAGCCACAAGTAGGCTCACTCATTTATCATCAGCTCATCCTACCTACTTGTTAGACCTATTGAATGCTTGTCTTAGTACTTATTTAAAAAATAACCGACGCAAATTTAACAAGACATTATGATAGTTATACTACCATTTTTTTTACTTAACTTGCAAAAAAAACGTATTTATAAATAAGAGGACTCAAGTACTCTTAGTAAAACTACAAAAATATACTGCTCCGTAGCACACCGTCTCTGAATGTTGTGTTTCTATTGGAACATTTTATTTTTTTCGTTTTACTTATATCAATCGCCAAAATTGTAATTATTTGGTTTAAACTTTGAACTTAACACTAAAATAATTCTCCAGACAATGGTTCAAATAACAGAAAGAGCAAAAGACAAAATTGTAGAACTCCGTCAAAAAGATGGATTGGACACTGCCCACAATATAAGAGTATCGGTAAAAGGTGGTGGATGTTCTGGTTTAATGTATGACTTGAACTTTGATGCCGAAGTCAAAGATAAAGATGAAATTTTCGAAGATAAAGAAGTCAAAATATTGGTAGATAAAAAAAGCCTGTTGTATTTGTTAGGTACTACCCTTGACTTTACCGACGGACTGAACGGCAAAGGGTTTCATTTTGTAAACCCCAACGCCAGCCGCACTTGTGGTTGTGGCGAAAGTTTTGCGGTTTAACTGATTCAACTTATTTTGCAAGCCAATCCATTCGTGGGTTGGCTTTTTTTTATGTAAATACCGAAGTAAAACTAAGGGAGTACACTGAAAACACGTACTTTATTTACTGGTTGCTCCCTAAAAGCTTGATCATTTTTTATCACCAATCTCTAAACACAACGAGCCACTTGCTGCTCATTGCTTGTGCCTTGTCACTATGACCATGTCTCAAAAACTACTGCTTTATATTGCCGCATTTATGCTTATTACGTTGGTTACATGTAGCCATTCACAACAAAAACAAGCCGCTGATATGCCTTCTCATTTACCCGACAACAATCACGCACCTAAAACTACCAACCCTGCATCGATCCCAGTTGCCCTTAAGCAGCTGATAGACCAGCTCAACCGCGATGCAGTACTACGCCACGGAAGCTGGGCGCTATCGGTGCAAGATGTAACATCGGGCAGGCAGTTGGTACAGGTAAACCCTTATCAAACAATGACGGTAGCATCGAGTCTCAAAACCGTGACTACCTCGGCAGGCTTGGGCATTTTGGGGAGCAATTATAAGTTTGCTACCCAAATTCAATACGATGGGGCTTTGAATGGTGGGGTAATCAATGGCAATGTATATATCAAAGGAGGAGGCGACCCTACCCTGGGCTCACCTTTGCTGGGGTACTCGCTGGATAGAACGATGAACGAATGGATAGCAGCTATGAAAAAAGCAGGGATTCGGAGGATAAAAGGGCAGCTAATTATAGATGAGACGCTATTTGAGGAAAACGTTACTCCTTCGAGCTGGATTTGGGCAGATATGGGCAACTATTATGCAGCACCTGCCGGAGCTATTAATGTATTAGACAATACTTATAAGTTATATCTACAACCCGCCAATCGGCTCAACACTACACCCAAGGTATTGCGTACCAGCCCTTGGGTACCCCGCATTCAGTTTGTCAACCATTTGAAAACTGCGGCAGCCGGCACGGGCGATCAAGCCTATATCCACGGGGCACCTTACGACCACGTACGTTATATCAATGGTACCATTCCTATGGGAAGCACCTTTTCTATCAAAGGCGCTCTACCTGACCCAGGTTTTTATCTGGGGATAGCTTTTCGCAAAAAACTGATTCAAAACGGGTTAATGACGAATAAAAATAAGGCCACCACTACCCGGATGATGAAGCTTGACAAACAACGGATCAATTATAGGCGTACCCTAGTATACACACACCGTTCGACCACACTCAAAAGCTTGGTAAAATGGATTAACTTGTATAGTATAAATCTGTATGCCGAGGCGGTGCTCAAGGCCATTGGTATAAAACAACAGGCCGAAGGAAGCACAGCTGCCGGGGCAAAGGCAATCACCCAATATTGGAAAGCAAAGGGCTTGTCTACCAGTGGTTTATATATTGAAGATGGCAGTGGTTTGGCACAGTCTAACGGGATCACAGCCTACCAATTGGCGCAGGTACAACGCCTGACTGCCAAACAAAGTTACTTTAATGACTATTATCAATCTTTGCCTGTAGCAGGGGTATCGGGCACCATGCGGGGCTTGTGCAGGGGCACCCGCGCCCAAAACAACCTGAGGGCGAAAACCGGGGGAATGACCCGGGTCATTTCTTTTACTGGCTACTTTAAAAACCGGGCAGGGCAACTGCGAAGTTTTGCTTTGGTAGCCAACCAGTATACTTGCAAGTATAACATCATAAAGGCAAAACTGGCAAGGCTTATGGTGGCTATGGTAGAAGTTTGAATGGTCAATGATGAATAAGGTGATTCCTTTTCTAAAGCGATGCCAGCTCTGCTTCGGTGTATACTCTCGACTCGGTCACAAAACGCAAGCCCAGGGGAATTTCGAGCGAAAAACTGGCACCTCTGCCTTTTACTACATTGATAATGAGCTGGGTATGTTTCCAATATTCAAACTGGTCTTTGGCTATATAAAACTCGCAGTCTGCAATGCTTCCCAATAATACGTCGGTTTCGTTGGTCATGAGTTCACCTTTGGGAAAACACATGGGCGAAGAACCATCACAACAGCCGCCACTTTGGTGAAACATAAGCTCGCCGTGTTTGGCTTTCAGTTGGTGAATTACTTCTTCAGCTTCTGGGGTTACTACTACTCGGTGGGTCATCGTTTAGTCTTTTTTAAATCAATAAAAGCATTGGGAGTTTTTGGCTACCCAATGCTTGATAAATTTAAATATATCAATGAGTTATGATCACATTTCCTTAGTAACGTGTTCGCCCCGTAAACGGGATTTCGGGCGCAGCCCTCAACAATAACTGTCCGACTTAGAATAAATCCGCTTTACTGCTTTTCGTTATTTTTATTGCCCGTAGTACCGTCCCACGGTCTGGCTCAACATCCCTCGGATGTTGCCTTGAGCGCAAAAACCGATGGCTAAAGCTTCGCTTTGCCGAGCTCTGCCAAAGGCTAAATGCCTCAGTCAGTTGCACGTATTTGCCCTAAAAACCAGAAACTTATTTTGAACACGTTACTTAGCAAAGGATAAAAGTTTTTTATCCTGGCTAAAAAAAGCCTAGCGCATTCTTGTCATAAGAAATCAACATATTTTTGGTTTGTCGATAATGATTTAACATCATTTTATGCGTTTCGCGTCCAATACCTGATTTTTTGTACCCGCCAAATGGTGCGTGGGCAGGATAGGCATGGTAACAGTTTACCCAAACCCGTCCGGCTTGTACTGCCCTCGATATTTGGTAAGCCTGGTGGGTGTCGCGTGTCCATACGCCCGCCCCCAAACCATACAGAGTGTCGTTGGCTATCTCTATGGCTTCGGCTTCGTCTTTAAAGGTAGTGACACATACTACCGGCCCAAATATTTCTTCCTGGAACACCCGCATTTTGTTGTTGCCCTTAAGTATGGTAGGTTGAATATAAAAACCACCCGACAAGCCGTCGTTGTGGGCAGCTTCGCCTCCAGTGAGCACTTCGCAACCTTCTTCTTTGCCAATGTTGATGTAGTTCAAGATCTTTTCGTATTGGTCGTTTGATGCTTGTGCTCCCATCATAGTATCGGGGCTCAGTGGGTGCCCTAACTTAATGGCTTCGGTACGTGCGACTACTCTTTCTATAAAAGCATCGTAAATGCTTTCTTGCACCAGCAAACGCGATGGGCAGGTACATACTTCGCCTTGATTGAGGGCAAACATTACTGCTCCTTCCAGGCATTTATCAAAAAAGTCATCATCGGCATCCATGACACTTTCGAAGAAAATGTTGGGCGACTTTCCTCCCAGTTCCAAGGTTACCGGAATAATATTTTTAGAGGCATATTGCATAATCAACTGCCCAGTGGTGGTTTCCCCGGTAAATGCCACCTTATTAATGCGGCTACTGCTTGCCAAGGGTTTGCCAGCCTCTACCCCAAAACCATTGACTACGTTGAGCACTCCTGCGGGTAAGATGTCTTCGATCATTTCCAAGAGTACCAAAATACCTACCGGGGTTTGCTCGGCTGGCTTAAGCACTACACAGTTGCCAGCAGCCAGGGCAGGTGCTACTTTCCAAGTAGCCATAAGGATAGGAAAGTTCCAGGGGATAATTTGTCCTACTACCCCCAATGGCTCTAGTACATTCATAGACACAGTAGACGAATCTAGCTCGCTCATAGAGCCTTCTTCTGCCCTTATTACTCCGGCAAAATATCTAAAGTGGTCAATTGCCAATGGCAAATCAGCCGCCATTGTTTCACGGATGGCTTTGCCATTGTCCCAGGTTTCGGCTCTTGCCAATGCTTCCAGGTTTTGCTCCATTACATCCGCTATTTTAAGCAATAAATTACTGCGGTAGGCTGCCGAAGAGTTGTTCCACTGAGGGGCAGCTTCCCAGGCGGCGTCTATAGCCAGCTCTACATCTTCGGCAGTAGAACGTGCTACTTTAGTAAAGGTATTGCCATCTACGGGCGATACGTTGTCGAAATACTCGCCCTTAACAGGTGCTGTCCATTTGCCCCCAATAAAATTTTCGTACTGGGCTTTAAAATCGGGTTTTGCTACCAGGTTTCCGGCTTCGGTCAATACATCACTCATGATACAAGGTTGTTTTTGTTTGAAATAATTACACTATTAAACTAAATATATTATGCTTTTTTCGGTTTCTTTTGCCCCTTGATTTCTCATAAAAAATATCACGTAGCTGGTGGCTATGCTCTATTTTTTATAATCATCAGAAAACAAAATAAATCCGAACTAATCAACAATTTACTTAATTAACAGTGTAATGATATTTTTATGAAAAGGTCAATTCAAGAACAATAGTCTGTAAAAATTCACTTCTCAAAATTATTCAATTAAAAAACAAAATAATTGCATTATCCTCTTAACAATATGAACAATCCTAGCATTATTTGTAAAATAACAGGTAAATTACCTGTATAAGCGTCCTATTTTATGTAAATTGGGGTATCAGAAAAATGCACACGAATATGCGTATACCTCAAAAATTTTACGAAAACCGTACCCTTGAGACCTTGGTAGAAAACCAAACCAGTTATACTTTGAACAATGCCGAAATGCACGTGTTCGAAACCCATCAACAGGCCGAAAAGGTAGCCCTACAGTTTAAACAACCCATACTTGCAAGTATGCTTACTGGCAAAAAAATCATGTATTTTGAACATACCAAGTCATTTGATTTTTTGCCGGGAGAATCGCTCATTTTACCTGGCAATGAAACCATGTGTATTGATTTTCCGGAGGCAAGCCTACAAAAACCTACCCGATGTTTGGCGATGGCAATTAATGAAGATAAGATTAAAAAAATAGCGGCTTTGCTCAATGAAAATATGCCTAAAATAGATGGTAATGAGTGGCGTTTTATTGATTTTAATTTTCACTTTACCAACGATGTTGCCATTCATGGCATCATTCAACGACTCTTGTTTTTGTTTACCGAAAACCATCCATCTAAAGATATTTTTGCCGATTTTATGCTGAAGGAGCTCATTATCCGGATTTTGCAAAAAGAAAACCGCGAACACTTTAGTAGTGTACAAAGCCAACCAGACGACCACAGGTTGACGTATGTGATCAAGTACATTAAAGAAAACCTTGACCAACCGTTGAGCATTCAACACTTGAGCGACCAGGTACACATGAGTGAGTCTAATTTTTATAGGGTTTTTAAAAATGAGCTAGGGGTATCACCCACTGACTTTATCAACGATGAACGCATCAAGCTTGCCACTCGATTGTTGCATGACCCCCACAAAAAAATAAAAGAGGTGTATCTGGAGTGTGGCTTCAATAGTATGTCGTATTTTACCCGATTGTTTAAACGGAAAAAAAAGGCCTCGCCCAGTGAGTTTCAGCGCAAGCTTACCCAAAAGAAATATTGAGGTGAACCCGCCTTTATTTAAAGTTTGTGGACTTCTTTTGTCTAGAGCAGCTTGCACTTATCAAAACTATCTGATGCTATTTAGGGAGCAAACAAGAAATAACCTACCCATTTTGTAGCTACTCTTTTGCCCCGATACTTTGTTACTTTTAGCCTTTGGTAGAGCTCGGCACAGCAAAGCTTTAGCCTTGGTTTGCAGCCGTAGCTCTGCTATGACTTTAAAAAGTGCCGTGTCTCAGAATAAAATAGCTATCAAAGAACGGGGATCCTATTTTTTAATTGCTCCCTTAAGGCTAAACTCAGCCATTAGTGGCAAGTGATCGGAAATACTCCACGTATCTTTCTGTCCAATACCTGTTTTTCCCAGATCAATATTTTTAGAAAAAAATATGTAGTCGATGGTTCTATCGGGCTGCTTTACTCTGGGGTCGTTGGGAAAGTGCGTAAACCATTCTGCTCGATTTTCGCCACGAGTTTGCTCTATGTTGGGCACTGCCTGGTAGTCGTTAAAAAATGAGGCAATTTCGGTTTTTGGCTTGTAATACTTTTTCTGGTATTTGGGCAACGTTCTATAGGCATTGCCCACTGGCAACAGGTTAAAGTCTCCCCCCAATAACCAGGGATGTCCCTGTTTGGTACGCTCTTTTAGCATTTTGTTTACATGGACTACTTGTTGTTCCATGGTATTGGTGCCTTGGGCAAATGCCGAAAGATGGGTGTTTAACACTAACAAGTCTTTGTTGCCTTCTACGGGCATTTTTGTTTCCAATACAGCACGCTTGAGGTAAAACTGCTGCACTAAAAAGTTTTGAGGAATCAGGGGCAACTGATGACGAATGCCTTCACTTATTTTATATTTAGAAATGGTAGATAGTTTCATTCCCACCGAGCCCATTACGTGAGGGTCGGGCACAAAAGAAGCTTTCCAGTAAAAGGCTGAGCAATGGCATTGATACGCTTTGTTGATCAAGCCCAACAATCGCTTGAGTTGATCTTCTTTGTCGGTACGGGCAGCGCCTTCGTCTATTTCTTGTAGTAAAATAATATCGGGGTCTTCTTGAGTGATAATTCGGGCTACTTCTTTGATTGTTAAGGAAATAGAGTCTTTTGAAGGGCGTGTGTCCGGACCAGAGTTATCGAGCAGATCATAAAAAAACACATAGCCTTTGCCTGCCATATACTGCACGTTCCAGCTCAATACTTTGAGTGATTGCCCTGCTTTAAGAGTGGGGGCATCTTTGCCACAGGTTACTTGCTCTTGTTGAACAGCATTGGGGTGGTAGGTAGCCAAATATACCCAAGTAAAAAATACACCCGTTAAGACCAATACTGTGATCATAAACCATTTAAAAAATTTCCGCATAATTAATCGCAACTTGTTGCTTTCTCCTCCTTGTTTTGAGTGCTTGTTTAAGGGTTAGCCGAAAGACTGAGCCCTCTAACACTTAATTTGGAGGGTTTAGCCACTCGCTAAAGCTCGGTTTAATGCATCTGAGAACAACACTCAGCGAAAACCACCTAAACACGAATGCTTTAAACAAGTCCTTATCAGAAAGCCCTCATTGAACTTATTGTGTAAATAAAATGCAATAATAGGCAGGCTATGCGAAATATACTAAGTAACTGATCTAAAAATACCCAAAGGCAGGTTTATGAAGTTTGACTATTTAGCCCTGAAGCACACGCTTGATACAAAGGTATTGTTGTACAATTTATTACACTATGGCGAAAAAGTCCCCAGATTTATTTAGAGGTATTTTCCCACAAAAGCTTATACAACAAAGCCAGCCTCCATCTCTTGAGGCTGGCTTTGTTGCCAAGAAAAATTACTATTACTTCTTTTTGCTCATCTGTATTTTTTGAAGCTCCTGCGCTTTTTTCTGCACCTCTGGATCACTGGCAAACTTCATTTGTGACTTCATCAATGCCCCCATCGATGTATAAGGATTGTACCCCTTATTGATTAACATGGTTTCCATGTTTTGCATCATAGCCATCGCATTTACCATTTCAGCTTTAGCACCTTTTGTCTTTTTCATCGCCACGATCATGTCATCCATCATCTCTATGAGTCCTTTTTTGTCAAGCTCAGGCATAGTGGGCAAAGCTGATAATTCATCTACCATTTTTTTGCTGCGCCACAACCAACCAAACTCATAAGGATCAAACTTCATTTGTTTTGGCGTACCAGGCACACGATGTTCCATTTCTTCGGCAATGGCCTTTTCGGCGTTTTTAAACATATTTTCTGCCTTTGACCGATCATTCATTCCAGGATCAGCGGGCATCATGATCAACTCATCTTTACTTTTTTGATTGAAGAAACCTATAGAATATTTTTCTTTGTCTAATTCTTGCAATAACATTTTTCCTTTGCCATTCTTTACCACCGACTTCAGCACTTTAAATGTTTTACTTCTCTCTTTCATTTCTTGGCCATTGGTTGCCACCGCATATACCACTTGGTCTTTGGTAAAAACAGCGGTCATCTTTATACTCATCGTTCCCATGCTTCGCTGATAAATCCACTCGCCCTTTGGCAACTTGTTTTGGGCGTAAGTATGCAGGCTTAAGCCAGTCAATAGGATAAAAGTAAATAGCGTGTAAATTGATAATTGATTTTTCATAAAATAAAAACGTTAGTTATTATAGTGTGCTAAATAACGTAAAATGAGTCACTAAATAATCGTTTTTCTACAAAAAATCACCTTAGTAGTTCACCTTTCCCGTCTAGCCCTCTTCAAAGCCACCCGCTTTATTTTTATAAATCTTTGCTATATTGCCCACAAAACAAGCAGAAATTTTACTCACCCTAATTTTTTGTCAAACCCATGTATGTTGTAAAAACCCTAGGATTTAAAAAAGTGATTCAATTTACCGGGCATCACATCGTTTGGATTGCCACTTGGATGACCACCGTAGTTCTGGTATACAGGTATGCCAAATTAAACTGGTTGGTGGTACCTTGGCTACCCTTGTCAATCGTGGGTACGGCGGTTGCCTTTTACCTGGGATTTAAAAACAACAGTGCCTATGCCCGTATGTGGGAAGCCCGCAAAATATGGGGGGCTATAGTCAACTCAAGCCGTTCGTGGAGCATGTATGTCAACAGTTTTATTAGCAACCAGTTTGCGGCACAGGCTGTATCGCCTCAACAACTCCATGAAGTAAAAAAAGCCTTGATTTATCGTCATATAGGATGGCTGTATACCTTAAGGCAGCAGTTACTGGTAGTAACCCCTTGGGAGCACGCCAATCAATCGGGCTTGGTAGGCAAGCAAGGTCGAATGTATAGAAAAACTACGGGGGTGGGGCTTGTGGAGGAAGAACACAACCAGAGCACACTCGATAATTTTGTGTCTGCCGAAGAGCAACAGCGCATGAGCCAATATGCCAATCCTGCCACCCAACTCATCAACCAGCAAGCTACCGAACTTGCTGCCTTGCAGCAAAAAGGTTTGACAGATCATTTTAGGCATATGGAGCTGCAGACAATTCTTAAAGACTTTTATACTCAGCAGGGCAAATGCGAACGCATCAAAAAATTTCCGTTGCCCCGTCAATACAATAATATGAGTCTGACCTTTGTAGGTATATTTATTCTTTTGCTCCCTTTCGGGATGATTTCTGAGTTTAGCAAACTGGGCGAGCTAGGGATATGGTTGTCTATTCCTTTTGGTACACTGGTATCTTGGGTATACATTGTCATGGAACTGGTGGGCGAATATTCTGAAAATCCTTTTCAGGGAATGGCAAACGATATTCCAATGTTGTCGTTGTGTCGCACTATAGAGATTGACCTCAGAGAAATGTTGGGAGAAACTGACCTGCCTGCGCCTATTGAGGCTAAAAAAGGGATTTTGATGTAAAACTTCCCTCCCCACTATCGTTTAAGCTAAAACTTAGCCTTATGTAGCATCTATGAACGTTTGCTAAATAGGGCTTTGCATCAAGTACTATAAAAAAACTATCCCCGACTGATTTTTCAAAAACCTGTAAAGGATAGTCTAGCTTTTAAAAAATATTTTACCAACAACAACTATACGTGTGGGTTGTCTTTGTTAGTAATCAGCTGCACTACACCAGGCAAAATGCCCACATCAATGGTTTCTACCTCACCTATTACTTCACCGTCTAACTGTAGTAGTCTGGATTTTTCTAAGCAAATGCGGGCTTCTTTGGTGGTGATGATGGTGCTGTGCTCATCGTCGAAAAACCTAGGATCAAATTTAGACAATCCTGCATTTATCAATGATTTAACCCCTACTTTTTCTATGACTACCAGTTCAAACTGCCCGTCTAAAGGGTTGCCCGACAAATTGAGCGGTATACCTGTACCATACTTTTGGGCATTGCATATAGCCACCATAATGGCCGATTTTTCTATTACCTCTCCGTTGGCCTCTATCTTTACTTCAAAGGGAGTCAGGTTTACCAGTTCGCTCAACAAATACTTGGCATAGGTCATCATTCCCCGGCGCGAGTCATTTTCATATTTATTTACCAATTCAGCATTGGTGCCTACATCGCCAATATGCAACAATTGATGCGCTTTATTTACCTGCAATAGGTCTAAGGGTACGATCAGGTGTGACAATAGTAAATCTTTAAACGCTTCGGTAGGGTCATTATTTACGCCTAACTCTTCTGCCATGCCATTGGCAGAGCCCAAGGGTACAATGCCCATAGCATAATGAGTGCTTTGCAAAGCAATCGACGCAAATTGTACGGTACCATCTCCCCCTACTACTGCTACCCTATCTGGTTGATAATCATTTAATTGTTTTTCAAAACACTCTTTGTCATTATTTCCGGTAGTTTCAAATACTTGAAAGTCTATGCCATACTTGTTGCACAACTGATTGGCTACTTCCATAAAAGGGGTTTTGTCTACCCCACCCGAAATAGGGTTTACTAAAAATAAAAGCTTCATAAATGTTAGGTTGCCTGTTTTAGTTCCTTAAGTAACTCTGATTCTTTTTCTGCCGAGTCAGCATCATTAAAATACATCGCATTTACTCCTGTCTCTTGAAGTTTTTGCCATTGCTCCTCGTTTCTGCTAAACCTGGTTTGTCTGATATACACTTTTAGAATCTTGTCGGGATGCATTTTTGCCACCTGAGTATATATCTCCATATCCCGCTGTGAGTCATCGCCCATTAAAACCAACTTTTTATTGGGTAGGTTTTCACAAATTAACTTTAAGAAATCGAGCTTATAATCTTTGCCCTTTTTAGCATTAAATAATTGCCTTAGGCTCAAATAAGGGGTGAGTAACAGAGGTCCCTCGGGCAGTTGTTGGTATTGAACTACCGCCGAAATCAACCCAAATAAGTTGCTCTCACTTTTGGACAAATAAATCACCCTGGTACCAAAGTTTTTAAACTGTTTAAACAAGCCGTGTGAAAAAACAATGGTGCGACGTTTTTTTGGGCGCCGAAAAAGTATGGTGCCAATGCGTTTGATAAAAGAAGCCGTGTGTGAAAGCAGAATGGTATCGTCAATGTCTGACACAACTTCTATGTTGGCATTGGTGCGGTCAAATACCACCGGATAATGTGTAGGAAGTTCAAGCGATTGCCCTGCTACCTCTAGCCTTAACTCAGGGGTAACCTGCCCTGCTACCATTGTCGAGAAATACCCCTTGTAGTTGGTAGTAACAGATACTTGTTGTTGGTTGGCCAAATGAATGGTAACTGACTGGTGTTTGCAAACCGGACGAAAGTAAGAGCGCATCATGCGGATAAAGTGCCCAAGCCAAGTAGAAGATGTAGTACTACTGCGTGGTTTGCCCTGTAGTAGGGTACCAGTAATGAGTACTTTTTGATTGAATTGAACTGCTGCAAATTGCCATACATGCATTATTTAAAATAGTTTAGAAGTGGTGATTGGTTAAGCCTATAGATAATGATTACAAAAGTAATAGACTGAGCCAGTTTTTTACGTTTTCAGGTATAAAACAAACAGGCCATTTGATAAGTTTTGAAAAAAATGGTCTACCGCATTTAATTGTTATTAAATAACGGGGTTGAAAACCAAAAAACGAGGTACAAGCCCTATCTTTTGGGCTAGTTTTAACCCAACCTTGAGCACCACTCCATCAAACCAAGCATTCGTTCTATCAAAAAAACCTTGCCCTAAAAACATCACATTGTAGCAATACTTCCCTAAATTGCCTGCCTAAAATAATCGTATTCATGAAATCTTACTTAAAACAACACCCTCCTTTTATTTCCATTGTTTTTATTGCTTTATTACTGGGGTTTGCCTTGCTTGTGGCTTTTGTGCCCACCATTAGCCCTTACCTTATTTTACAAAAATCTGACTTGGCTACACCTACCCATTGGTACAAGTTATTGAGCTACTCACTATACATCAAAGGATTACAAAACTGGTTGGTACAAAGCATTATACTTTTGTTGTTGGGGGCAGTCATAGAAAAACAAATACGCCAACCCCTTCATGTGATTGGGCTCATGCTACTATCAAGCATTGTAGGTGGAGTGAGTTTTATGTTGCTAAGTACCCAGGCAGTGCCTTTGGCTTCGCCTGGAATGATTATTTGGGGCTACAGCAGTGCTGCTATAGTGCTGGGGCTTAGCCACTGGTATCAGTCAGAAAGTGCCGAAAGGGTTGCACTTATTGCTTGTGTTTTGCTATTGCTGCTGCAAGTGATAGATTTTAATCTGACGGTATTTCTTTCACAAATGGTAGTTATGCTAGTAACCGGTGCTTTGGTTTGGCTGGGGTATGGCAAAAAAAGTGGTAAGTCGGACAAGTGAGCCATTTAGGGCACGAACTCATCTCAACCAACTTTTCTGAGAATAACGCTTTGCGTACCTCTAAAAACGGGTTCTAAAAATACCGCCCTCACCTCAGATTGTGTCTCCAAGGGCTGATCGAAATCCCAAAACACAAGAGATTAGTTAAGGTAGGAAGTGAGGACACAACCCTCCTAGTTAAGTAAATGCGCTATTATTTGGGATGAGTTTTGTTTTCTGACGCACTTCAAAAATCGCCGAAATAACCGAGGCTACAGTTCTACTGTGCCGACCTCTGCTTTAGCTTATGGGTTAGGTATTTAGTAGTTGAGGTACTAGGACAAGCTCGCCTGTTCCGAACTTGATTCGGAAGAGCAGGCGAGGCGGAAATAATCTGGCTAACAACCAATAAGAAAAACACTATTCCGCAAGCATCTCCTGATAAATTTGGTCTTGACTGAGTTAGCTCAATTGCCTTCAAACTGCTTAAAGCCGCGACTTGTCGGGGAAAATCTATTTTTTATTTATTCCTTCAACTAACTTGGCTATTCATCTGCCAAAATTGATCATTGGGCGAAAGCCCTATAAATATTGATGTTTTATACTGTAAAAATATTATTTTAGGTTAATTTATGTTTTAAAAATACGAGCTGACACTCACATATTATTTAATACCCCCTAATGAACAACCTGGCGAAAAGACTGATCGAAGAAAATTTGCACACCAAAAACTCTATCCTTGACCTTGGCAATTGTGGACTGGATGGCACTGAATCCCTACTTGAACGTCTTGAAGAGTGTAACCATTTGGAGACATTGATTTTGGGAAACTCCTGGTTTGAAGATGTCTCTCAAATCAGCACATTTGAGTTTACCCAAAATACAGATAATGACAACTACCCAAATAACTTAAGGCAACTTCCTTTGTTATTACCCAAAAACCTGAAGCGATTGGTTGCAGGATGTATAGTAGAAAAATGGGGCATACAAGATTTATCTCCTTTGCAAAATTTGACCTCCCTGCAGCAGTTGTATCTGGCCAATAATAATATCACAAATTTAGCCCCTTTGGGTCACTTAGTAAACTTGCAAGTGCTAGATGTTAGTTTCAACAATGTTGTAAATATCACCCCTTTGGCTACCCTCAAGCAGTTGAGAAAATTTACTGCGGTAGATTGTGCTATCAATGATTTAACTCCTTTGCAGCACTTAGGTAAACTGGAAAAACTAGCCCTTAATACGAATAAAATAACTGACCTGGCACCTTTGGCTCAACTGGCTAACTTAAAAGCGATTGATCTAAGTGACAATCTTATTACAGGTATTCATCCTTTGGAAAACCTTGTAAACATAAGGCAGCTGAACCTAAGTAACAACACCATTGTAGATATAACCCCTTTAGAAAACTTAGCTTTACTAAACCGTTTATATTTAGATCATAACAACATTGTTTATTTACCATTGTTTCATCAACTCCAAAACCTCACCCTCCTTGATTTAAACTTCAATAAGATCAGAGAGTTTCCACACGATTTTTTAAAGCCGCTGATTGGCCTGCACATTTTATACTTACACAATAATCCGATTGAAAATATTCCCTCCAGTATCATTGGTGGCAAACACAAAGCAGACTTTATTGCCCGATGGTTTGCCAAACAAGAAGGAAATGTATTGCCTAAACTACGTAACTACCTACAATCTATAGAAAACAAGGCAGACCGCCGCCCTCTGCACGAAGCTAAACTCATATTTGTAGGGGTGGGCGATGTGGGTAAAACCGAATTGGCCGAGGCAATCAGTAATCCAGCCTATTCTTTTGAGCAACACAGGACTACCACTCAAGGCATTTGTATCAAGCAGTGGCAACCGCCTAATTGTGAGTTAGACGACGAGGTGATTGACTTTACTGCCAATATTTGGGACTTTGCCGGGCAGGAGATCAACTATGGTACCCACCAGTTTTTTTTAACTAAAAATTCGGTGTATGTGTTTGTGTGGGAAACCCGCAAAGGTGAGCAAACCGAAGCGTTTAACTATTGGTTGCGCATTGTATCGCTACTTTCAGACAATGCGCCTATTATAGTGGTGCAAAACAAAGTAGATGTATATGAAAGTGAAATAGACCAAAAAAACTGGAAAAAGCGCTTTCACAACATTGTAGGCTTTTTAAAAACTTCGTGTAAAACCGGGCAAGGCATTGATATTTTGCGTGAGACTGTGATAGATGAACTGTTGGCGTTGCCCCATATCCGTGAGGTATGGAACAAACACCGATTTGCTGTGCGCAAAACGTTAGAGCAATACAGCGTCGACTGTATCTCTAAACGCGAATATCTTAAGGTTTGTGCGGAACACCGGGTAAACCGAACCGATGCAGGCTTTTTGAGTAACCAACTGCACGACATTGGCGCAATTTTGCATTTTGGCAATGAAGCCAAGCTTAAAAATACAGTAGTGCTTAAGCCTCAATGGGCAACTGAAGCTGCTTATTTGCTGCGCGATAGCAAACATGTAGTACAGGGCAGGTTTAGTCTGCATGACCTGGACAACATCTGGCCAGAAGAGCGTTTTGACGATAAGCACATGTTTCTGTTACATTTGATGGAACAGTTTGAACTTATTTTTCAGCTCCACGACGACATCAAGTACATCATTCCTGAACTGTTGCCCATTGAAATGCCCTCTCGGGTTATTTACCTTCAGCCAACTGCCGATGAAGCCCGACATTTACACTTTGAATACCACTATGAATTTATGCCCAAAGGGGTACTTAGTCGCTTTATTTGTCGTATACATAGGCTTATTCACGAAGAGCTTTTCTGGAAATATGGGGTGGTACTTGCCTACGAACAAAGTTATGCGAAGGTATTATGGGATGATACAGACATTCGCAAAACGATTGCCATTGAAGTGTGGGGACCTAAAGCTGATAAACTCTTATTTTTGATCCGAAACCACCTCGAACACATCCACGAAAAACTTAATTATCCTCCCTTGCAAGAAAAAGTGCCTTGTGTGTGTCCGGTGGGCTGCCCACACAAAACCAAGCCGCACCTACACGATTACCAAACCCTGCGTAAGTTTCAGGCAAAAGGAAAAAGCAAGCGGGTATGCGACAAATCAGTAGAAGAGGTATCTATTCAATCCATGCTGGAAGGTATCTTGGATAATAAAGAAGACCACACCCGGCGTTTGTTTTACTTGATTAATACCAATAATGTGGCGGGTTTTTTTGATCTGCTCGATCAAATGGGCATCCAGCAAAGTCAACTCAGCGCTTTAAAAGATGAGTTTGTGCATGGCAACACCTCTTTTCAGTTTGCCGAGCGTCTGATAGTATGGGTACAAACCCACTTTAGGGGGAGGGGATGGTAAATAAGTAGCAGCAAGTAATTAGCTATAAGTCCTTAGATACCGATGTATATCGGTGCTACAAGTAAGAATAACCCACTCATTATAAATCTGTTACATCTACTCATTAGATATATTTAATTCTGCCTTGGCACTTACATTGAAAAAATAGTTGTTTAAACCCAATCGTGCAATTATTTGTTTTCAAGGGTTATTTAGCATTTAATACCCCCAACCTTTCGAGAATTATTTATGCATGAATTTAGGAGAGTGAATAAAATCTCCACTCTCCTGAAATTATATATCAGCCAATTTTACTTCTTGTTGATCACCAAACGTGTTGTTTTTCGAGTGTTGGTGGTTGGGTCAATTACTACCATTTGGTAAGTACCAGCTTTTACACTGGCAGGTACCATCCAGGTGTTATTGCTTTGAGTAGCAGTAAAGCTTCCCACCTTTTTTCCGGTCATCATATCATACAATACTACCTCTGCTTTTTCTACATGGTCAGCCAGTTTTACATTTACCTGGTTGGTTGTAGGGTTAGGGTAAACCTTTACATCCAATGTTTTTTGAGCGTTGGTTAGCTTCGTTTTTTTGATAGGAAGAATCTCTTCGCCTATAGGAAGAGGCACTCGCCCACAAACAGTTTCTATGCGAATAGCGTCTACCTGCAACTCAGCTTGTCCATTGTTAGGAGCCGTTTTTAGTAATGGATAAATCCATAGTTGAGAGAAGTTAGCCGAAGCAGTGAAAACCACTGTTTTTTCTACCCATTTTGGATAGTTCAACCCGTCGGTAAAAATAGTTTGTTGACTATTCACTGAAGGAATCACTACCGAAGTAGTCGTTCCGCTAGGTACACCGTTGGCAGCCTTTACATAAAATGCCCCATCAGGGTTAGAAGTACGCACCCAGAATTTGACTTTATAAGTTTTACCTGCCACAAAATTTACATTGGTTACTATACCTTCGCCGCGTCCATAGTAAGACCACATCCAGGCAGAGTTTGAACCTTGGCCTGGTGCACCACCAAACATACTTGGGGTTCCGTGAGACTGAGCCCAGCCATATACCAAACCACTTGAAAAAGGACGTACCCGGTCGGTTCCCTTTCTTTCTTCAAAGCTGTAGTTAGGCACAGCAATGCTCATAGGGGTACAAGCAGTAATTTTGATTCCATCTACTTGTACTTCGGCTTGCCCATTGGTAGGAGCACCTGCCAAATAAGGGTAAATCCATAGTTGGGCATAACTTGTACTTGGGGTAAAAGTAACTGAGATGTATTTCCAGTTATTGTATACCAAGCCATTAGAGAAGATAGTTTGTTTACTGCTTACTGATGGGAAAGTACTGGCGCTGCTGGTACCATTGGGTACACCGTTGGCAGCCTGTACATAAAATTTACCATCAGGGTTATTGGTTTTCACCCAAAAATTTACCGTGTATACTGTGCCAGGAGTAAAGGTATAGTTTTGCACAATACCTTCGCCTCGTCCGTGGTAAGACCACATCCAGGCAGAGCGAAGCCCTTCACCAGGTGCTCCTCCAAAAATACTGGGCGTTCCATGCGATTGTTTCCAGTCGGTTACTTGTCCGCTGGCAAAAGCACTGCCATAGTTTGTGCCCGTCAAAGACTCAAAACTACCATTACTCTGTGCATAACTGTTTATGCTGATGACAGCAAAAAAAAGCAAAGCGATCAATTGAACAAATTGTCGTTTCATAGTTAGTTACTATTAAAGGTTTAGAATTATTTTGTGATATTATGTTTTGTTTTGTGCTACAAACCTAGATGAAAACTTACATCAAAATTCAAGGCAATTCATAAACGGTAGTTTTAACTTCACGAATGGTGAGTTTGGGTTTATAAGACTGTGGAAGGATGAATAAAAATATACAACCGATATCAACACAAATAAACACCTTAAAATCAGCGTCTTACGACACTCTCTTCAGGGGGTGTTTGGGTAGCCCGCACGGTGGAAACAATAAAAGAAAGCGAAGTGAATTGGTTTTTCAAAGTTGTTTTGGAGTAAATAAATCACAAGACCAGCAAGGAATGTTTAATAAATATTAAAATTGCACAATTGAAATATATACATTTGTTGGCATAACTACATTTTTATATAGAACTCGCCTTGGTTTTTAGGGATGTAGAAGTATAAAATTTTGAATATTTTTTTTTATAAGCATACAATACTCCTCCACTTTTTTAACTTTGTCAGTTTATTCCGACATAAGTACCGAGGCAGAATGAAATATACCTAATGAGTAGGTGTAACAACCATATAATGAATGAATTACCCTTACTTATAGCTCATTACTTGCTGCTACTTATACATAAGCATTTCACCGCAATGCAACTGTTTATTTGAGGGCGCTTGGCACACAAACAAATAAAGACCACTAACAGGTAATGATTAAAGAATCTATTTTACAACAGTATGAGGCTGAAGTACAAGTTTTGAACAAAGGCGATATTTTGTTTATGGAGGGGGAAATGCCTCGTCATTATTACCAGATCAAAGAAGGAGAAATCAAGGTTTCCAATTACAACAATGAGGGCAAAGAGTTTATGCAGGGCATTTTTTATGAAAAACAAAGCTTTGGTGAGCCACCTTTATTGGGTAACTTTCCTTATCCGGCTACTTCACAGGCTTTAAAAACCACCACAGTGTACAGGTTACCCCTGAACCGCTTTATTGAATTGCTGCAAAATAATTTTGAAGTGCATTGGCAACTTACCTCTACTCTTTCGCAACGTTTGCGTTACAAGGCAATGATTATGAAAGAAATTTCCAGCCATTCGCCCGAACACCGCATACTTACCCTGATAGATTATCTGAAAAAACATACTACAACCACTGATCGGTTTGAGGTGAAACTTACCCGACAACAAATAGCCGACTTGACAGGGTTACGGGTCGAGACCGTGATCAGGGCAATCAAGAACCTGGAAGCCCAGCAAGAAGTACAGATTATTGGGCGTAAAGTATACAGGTAAAGTGTACCATCGGTGGTGAAGGTCAACAAGTCATTCCCCAAAAACGCACCCCATTGATTTCAATCAACTGATCGAGACGCAACGACGAGCCATCGTTCCATTTTACATACTCTACCTTGTCTTTGATGTACAAATCTACAATGGTTTTGGTAAAATACGCTTCCTTATTTTGGGCATCAAGGTAAGTTACTTTACAAGGAGTTTGTGTAACTGCCCAAGCTTCAAGATAGTCATACAAACTACAATTAATGGGGTTATAAGGCTTTGCTTTATTCATGGTAAAATATTGTTGTATTAGTAACGACGATAAAGAATAGTAGACCATCACTTGTACAATCGCTATTTTGTCAAGATAGTTCTGCAAGGATTGTAAACAACTGATTATAAGGTAATTAATATTAAGAGTAACGCTCAATCGAAGAAGTGCTTAATAGATTTAATAACTAAATTTTAAAACTATTTTGTTAAACATTTATTTTCTCGTTTTTACCCAATTTTACCCATTAACACAGAAACAATCCTTGGTTGTAAAAGTTCTTGAAGCGTTGATTGTTTGATTGTAAACCAAAATAATAATTCACAAAACGAGAATTTTTAAATCTATGAAAATCATAAACACCTATGCATTGTTGGCTTTATTACTTAGTAGCCTAATGGTGGCTTGTAATACCAAAGAAAAACAAAACCTTCCAGCACCAGCAACCAATCAAAGTGAAAAAATTGAGGGGTATGTAATTGTTCTGAAAGACAAATTGAGTCGCCGATTAAGCGGGCAAAACACCGAAAAAATCGCTCAGGAGGTGATAAAAGATTATACCACCAAATCACCCAAAGTAACTGTTTTGTCAGACCAAGGTAAACTGGCATTTAGTGCTGATATATCTTCGGAAGAACTACAAAAAATAAATCAAGATGACCGCGTAGAGTTTGTGGAATACTTCAAAGGAACAAAAGCTAAATTTCTTGATTTCCTTTTTAACCCTGTACAAACGGCAGATTTTGTAGACCTTGACCGCTATGTAGGAAAATGGTATGAACTCGCCAGTTTTCCGCAAGACTTCAGCACCGACTGTGAATGTACTACTGCCAATTATTCGCCTGGTGCCCTTCGAGGAATTGTCAAAGTATTTAACCAGTGTAACTCTACCGAAGGATCGGGGCAGGCAAGAGGAACCGCCTTTGTAATGAACCCTGGAGCCAACTCCCGTTTATTGCTTACATTGCAAGAACCATTGGTACCTGTTCCTGGCTTGTACTGGATTTTAGAAGTACGCGAAGCTTCCTCAGACAAACCTTACACATTTGCCGTAGTAAGTAATCCGTTCAGAAGTAGTTTGTTTATTCTTAGCCGAAAGCCTACACTAGAAACCGATGAAGAAAAAGCCATTTATCAGGATATTTTGAATAAACTAAAAAAGCAAAAGTTTGACCTTGACAAGCTTCAGGTGACCAACCAGGAAAACTGTAACTTGTAAATGTAAGTAGCCTCACTATACTATATATGACAATCAACATTTAGAGTAAAACCAGGGTTGTCTCATCATAATTTCAAATACCTTAAAGCCCATTTTTTCTTAAAGAAAACCTGGTAAGGTTTGAATGATGAGGCAGCCCTTCTTTTTTGTCTGATAATTAAGTTAAACACAGTAGTGGATTATCAACACCGCCCAAACACACTTGCAACAGCAATGAGCAGAGTACCTAAGTGGTTTGCCTAATGTTTTGTCCCTTAGGAAGGTCTGGGTTTTGGCCATATTGATTAAATACAATTTGACAAAAAGTAACTTGCTATAAAACTATAGTTGCAATATTTTAATGATAGTTTGTACTGTGACAATGGCGTGTTTTTTTTCTCTAAGGCATTGCCAATTGCTATGCTTCTTTTTGCTAGATTTGCGGAAATTAGAAAAAGATAAAACTGAAAATAATGCAAGAACAAACAGATTTTTCTATCGATGTAGTGGTAGAAATTCCCAAAGGTAGCCGCAATAAGTATGAATATGATTATGACAAAAAAATGATTCGTTATGATCGAATGCTTTTCTCTGCTATGCACTATCCTAGTGACTATGGATTTTTTCCTGAAACATTGGCACTAGATGGCGACTCGCTAGATGCGTTGGTATTGGTAACCGAGCCTACCTTTCCTGGATGTTTGATCGAAGTTCGTCCAATAGGTGTGTTTAACATGAGAGACGAAAAAGGACCAGATAAGAAGATATTATGTGTTCCGATAAGTGATCCTATTTGGAATCATATCAAACGCCTGGATGAAATTCCTCCCCACATGAAGCTTGAAATTGAGCACTTCTTTCAAGTGTACAAAGACCTAGAAAAGAAAAAAGTAGGGGTAGAAGGTTGGGAAGACGAAACCTCTGCCATTAAGGCAATCAAAGAGGCTCAACAAAGATATTTAGAGAGCAAGTGGAAAAAACAAAAGCACTAGTACTAGTACACTGATTACTAGGCAATTGTATCACATACACGACTTTTCAGGCTGCGTACTTCATTGTTACGCAGCTTTTTTTTGTATCACTATATTAGGTTGGTGCGTAGAAGTAAATATACCTTGGCAAATAGGGTGAGGCTTACTGTTTCGTGTCTAAACCAGCAGAAGCTCAATATGTACCCTGCCCAAAAGTACTTTAGGCAGTTTTGCCATTCAGCTTCTGACAACCGTTTGAAAATACCAATGAATGAAAAACTATATACTGTGTTTTTTGTTGATTTTTTGCATAAATTTACTATTCTGACTAAAAAATATTACAGAAAACCTGGTTTGTGTGAAAAGTTATAATGAACTCAAAATCAATAGTTCGCAGCACCGACAAGGTTCTGGCGACTAGGTGCAAGGTTCTAGGTACAACCTTGTTTAACTCCGTTGAGCTCATCACAGCAAGCTGCTGTAGATTCGGTTCATAGGCAACTAACACACTTATCTTCAATGGGTTATAAATTTATTAGTTAGAAGCAGACTCGAATAAATGCTCACCTTACTTGCTTGATAATCAAAGGGTGAAAGTGATTTTGTTTACTCAATTCTTTTTTGAAGTGTTTGTATTTACACCATAAATGCTCCTATAAATAGGGGTTGACTGACTGATTATCACCAAATATTTTCACTTGTTCTGCCTTGCACATCTTTGATTAAACAATGAAAGAAATATTTGCACAGCCTTGGCTACAGAAGTCTCTTAAGGATTGAATATTTGAAGAAGTACAACAATCAGAGACAAAGTTCAGTGGATTAGCTGCGTAGGGCTTGACCTGAAGATCTGTGGTTAGGTTATTTTTGCAGTTTTACTTATATCTAAATTACCCATGTTTTTAGCACTCTTAAGCTTTATTTTAGACTTCTGCCTCCTGTCCAACCCCTGTCTGCCTCAGCCTCATGCATACCCTGCGTCATGTCGTGTTACTCCTGCAAGCGATAGTACCAAAGCTACACCTTATACTATTATTCGTACCATTACCATTACCGGAAACAAGAAAACCAAACGTAGAATTATATTAAGAGAGTTAGATGTTCACCCAGGTGACAGCTTGCTCAATCACCGCATCGACACGGTGTTGCTGTCCAATAAAAATAAGATTTTTAATACCAACCTGTTCATTACTGTAGATTTGAGTCTACAAAACAAAGAAGGAAATGTGGCCGACTTGCATATTAAACTCAAAGAACGATGGTATTTTTTTCCTGCTCCTTTGTTTGAACTGGTAGACCGCAACTTCAACGAATGGTGGCATCAACGCAACCGCGACCTCACCAGGGTACGTTATGGCCTTCGGCTTACTCAAGACAATGTATTTGGACTCAACCAAAAACTAGAACTACTTTTCCTGACTGGTTTTATCAATCAATACAGCTTGAGCTACAGAATGCCCTATATAGACCGGGCGCAAAAAATGGGGTTAAGTTTTCAAGTATCTTATACCCAAAACAAGTCTATTCCTTACCGTACCGAAGGACACCAATTGGACTTTTTGGAAAGTGAAAAAATTCTCAAAGAACAGTTTTCGTCTGCGGTATCGTTGCGCAGACGTAGCAAGTTTTACGACTTTCATACAATAGCCCTTTCGTACCATCAGTCTAAGCTTGCCGATACCATTCCCCAAATTAACCCATTGTATTTTTTAGATGGCAAAAACACCCAAAAGTATTTCAAGCTTCAGTATACGTTTGAACACAACAAAACCGACATCAATGCCTATCCGCTGAATGGTTCTATTTACAGGGGATCTATTGAAAAGTATGGGCTGGGTTTTTTCAACGATGTAGACATGCTCGCTACTACCTTTACAATGGCCAAATACAAACGTTTGGGGCGTGGTTTTTTTGCCGATGTATTGTTGCGTGGGCGTTATTTATTGCACCAACGGCAACCTTATTCTATATCCAGAGGGTTGGGCTATGGCAATAACCTGCTGAGGGGGTATGAGTTTTACGTACTTGATGGGCAGCACTTTGTTTTGAACCGTAACACACTTAAGTTTCGTTTTGTAAACACACGCAAAGAACTAGGCTTTATACCCATTCCTCAGTTTAGAACTTTACCTTTGGCAATGTACTTTACTTTTTATTTCGACACTGGCTATGTGTCCGATAGGTTTTTTACTGAAATTAACAACCGCTTTACCAACCGTTTTATTTATGGCACAGGAGTGGGCGTAGACATTGTAACCTACTACAACATGATCATTCGTTGCAATTATGCGCTCAACTCTGGGCTTGAGCATGGATTTTATATTACCTTTAGCGCCGACTTATAACCCAACCCTTTTTTTACCATGAAGTATTGTTTTACCCTGCTGGTTTGTTTATTGACGAGCGTTGTATACGCACAAGATTCGTTAAAACAAGCCCCTTTTTTCGACGACTTTGACAACAATCAGCACGGTTGGTATGAGTTTGATGAAAAGGAAGCCACCGGGAAGATAGAAAAAGGGCAGCTTTTTTTTTCGCATCATCGCACTAAAGGGTCTTGGTCTTTGTGGAATACGGTCAAGATAGATGAAACTAAAAACTTTAGCATCGAAGCCAAAATTCGTTTTTTGGGCGGGTTCGACAAACACGGTTATGGTATTATCTGGGGCGCAAACGACCTCGAAAACAAGTATTTTTTCATTGTCACCAGTTTGGGCTTTTATACCATCAGAAAAGTAGAAGCAGGCAAAATCAAAGATATTAAATCCTGGGCTCCCAATGTTTACATCAATCAAGGAAACAACGAAAATACTTTCACTATAAAAAAAGCAGGCAATAGTATGTTATTTTATATCAATCAAGAGCTACTTTTTGTCTCAGATAATTACCCGTTTTTTGGTGATAAAATAGGGTTTACACTGGCGCACAATATGAAGATAGCCGTAGACTACCTCAAAGTAACACAATAGCAGATAAATGCTCCTTTTAGGGCAATGCTGACTCTCCCTTTTTTCTTCTTGTTCTACACCACGCTCCTACCTTTATTGCCTCACAATCGTTTGCTTTTTGTTTACCTGTTGCCCTTGCCTTGGCTAAACACGACCAAATCCAACACCTTGCGCTCTTTTTTAATGTAAAAAACACTCATTAAGGAAACAGTGTTAGTGCTTAAGGGATTTGTGTTATTCGGTGATAAATATTTTGTAGATATTTGTAAGAGCTTGTTTAAATTTTCGTTTACAGGAGATTTTATGATGAATTTTTGGATTAGATGCGTCAAATTTTGAAGAACCGATGGCTAGAGCTATGCTCTGCCAAGCTCTGCGAAGCTAAATAGCAGCGCTATTGCCGATAACCGAACCTGTAGCTTTGCTACGGTGAGCTCTGCTTTAGCTAAATTTGACAATATATAATCAGAAAAGTCACGTAAAAGACCTAATCAATGAATTTTAAATAAGCTCTAACATCAAAATAAAGAAATATGGGGCAGGAAATAATCAAAATACAATCAATTAGTCAATTACACGATATGGCAGGCTTCGAGAAGCCCAAACACCCACTGATTAGTGTAGTTGATGTGTCAAAGATCAAAATCAACAAAGACTTGCTCAATGTAAAGCTGTCGCCTAATTTGTATTATATTGGGCTCAAAAATGCCGACTGTGGAATACAGTATGGGCGCAATCATTATGATTTTTCGGAGGGAGTACTCGCTTTTCAAAGTCCACATCAAGTAGTAGCTGTTACCTCTGAAACCGAGTTTGACAAAGAACAGGGTTGGATGTTGTTTTTTCACCCCGACCTGATCCGTACCACTCCCCTGGGTGAAAATATAGAAGATTACTCTTTTTTCTCTTACGATGTACACGAAGCCTTGCACCTGTCGGACAAAGAAAAGAAAACCTTGAACGACTGCGTAGAGAAAATAAAAGAAGAGTACAACGAGCGCATCGATAATCACAGCCATCGGGTCATTGTATCTACCCTAGAGTTATTGCTCAACTATTGCCTGCGGTTTTATGAGCGGCAGTTCAACACCCGCACCGCCAAAAATAAAGACATTGTAAGCCAAGTAGAAAACACCCTGAAAGATTACTACAAAACAGGGCAACTGCCCGAATATGGGGCACCTTCTATTCATTATATTGCCGATAAGGTGCACTTGTCGCCTACTTATCTAAGCGACTTGCTCAAGAAAGAAACCGGGCGCAGCGCCAAAGATCATATCAACGATTTTTTGGTCGACAAAGCCAAAACTTTGCTCTTAAGTACCGAAGACTCGGTATCAGAGATTGCCTACACGCTGGGGTTTAATTACCCACATTACTTTAGTCGTTTGTTCAAAAACAAAACGGGGTTTACTCCCCAAAAATACCGCGAGGTGGGCTAACCAGCCCCCGTTACAAATCTGTAAATACCAGTACATCAATAGGCGATGCTTTGAGTATTCAAGTCAACTTGTAGCCTATTGCCTATGCCTAAAAATTATTTTTCGATACATTCCTTGAAAAACTATGAATCAGATAGATAAAACAAAACCTGTATTAGTAACTGGTGCCACCGGATATGTAGCCGGATGGTTGGTAAAAAAACTATTGGAAAAAGGGATCACGGTACACGCTGCAGTAAGAAACCCGCAAAAACAAGAAAAACTGCAACACCTCAATCAGCTTGCTGCCAAGTCGAGTGGCTCTATCAAATACTTTAAGTCAGACTTGCTGCAGGAAGGCTCCTACGCCGAAGCAATGGCGGGTTGTGAGCTGGTATACCATACTGCCTCGCCTTTTGTGACTGATGTAAACGACCCACAAAAAGACTTGATTGACCCGGCGGTAAAAGGGACACAAAACGTGCTCGAAACCGCCAACAACACCCCCTCGGTCAAACGGGTAGTGGTTACCAGTAGTTGTGCTGCCATTTATACCGATGCTATAGACTGCCAAAACGCACCTGGCGGAGTATTGACCGAAGAGGTTTGGAACACTACATCGTCGTTAAACTACCAGCCTTATGCTTACTCAAAAACCCTGGCCGAAAAAAAAGCCTGGGAAATTAACAAAGCCCAGGCACGCTGGGACCTCGTGACTATTAACCCGTCGTTGGTGTTAGGGCCTCCACTAAACCCCCAAAGTGTTACTTCAGAGAGTTTCAATATATTGAGACAGTTGGGAGATGGCACCATGAAAATGGGTGCCCCCAAAATAGGCATTGGTTTGGTAGATGTACGCGATGTAGCCGAAGCACATTACAATGCAGGGTTTAAACCCACCGCCAAAGGGCGTTATATTACCTCAGGGCATAATACCAATTTTCTGGAGCTGGGTACTACCTTGTTGCCCAAGTACGGCAAAAAGTTTCCTTTGCCCAAAAAAGCCCTGCCCAAATGGTTGTTAATGCTGGTGGGACCTATGACCAACAAATTGTTTACCCGTAAGTTTATCCGCAACAATGTAAACCACGCGTGGGCAGCCGATCACTCAAAAATCAAAGAAGAACTAGACATTGAGTTTACTCCGCTCAAAGTTACTATGGAAGATACCTTTCAGACATTGGTAGACGAAAAAATACTACAGCCCAAATAACAATAGTCCCCCACTGGCTTAAGTTTTTTTAACTTATGCCTCCGAATAGAAGAAAGTTTTTCAACTTTCGTGCAATCACAAGTTGCCAACTTGCCTCTATTGCCAGGTATAAGGGAGTAACCAACAAAAAAGGGGCTTACCAAGCCCCTACCTTTAAACCTATAAAAAATTCCCTTGCTTAACCTCCCCACGCCCAAAAAACGGTGGTTGCCCCTGTTTGCCTTGCCATAGCTGCAGGCGGTGGTGGTGGCGGTGGGGTTGACCCTCCATCATTAGGACCACAGCCGCAGCCCCCGCGCAGTTGGGCTTGGGCAAGTGGGCTAAGCGCCACTTTGCGAAAATGTTGCAGCCCCTGGTTTGTTTTTTTCTGCTTTTTCATATTCTTTTGTATCCTCAAAAAAAAGTGTTGTATATTACAATAGCCCACTTGTTAAATACTGTAAACCAGTATTTTATACGAAGATTGCGTACTCACTTTATTTTTAAAAGTGTTTCGGTTTTATGCCTAAAGACCCAATTTAACAGTTTTTAAATTCATAACTGACCTTTCGCAGGTCAAAAATTTGTTTAACAAAATATTATACCAGTCTTCAAACAAGCTAATAAAACACAATGATTCGAGTATCTGTGAGCCGTTACTTCCCCGAATCAAGTTCGGGATCATGGATTTTCTATAGGTAAAAAAGTAACCAAAAACCCCACAGCTGTAGTTTGTTTTGCCTAAATCTGTTACACTACGCCGAAACAGCTCAAACTCGCTTCGCTCAAACAGTGATCTGTTTAGCTTACGCAGAGCTCGGCGCAGCAAAGCTGCAGCCTCGGTTTTACGGCTTCGTTTCACAGATTCTTAACGGCAACAAACTAAGGCTGAATCTAGCTGACGCGACCTTAGTCCTATGCTGTATTTTTTGGCTTAAAAACAAAAATACGTGCTACGAAAGGTCAGTTCATAAAACCCACTGGCTTAAGTTTTTTTAACTTATGCCTCCGAATAGAAGAAAGTTTTTCAACTTTCGTGCAATCACAAGTTGCCAACTTGCCTCTATTGCCAGGTATATAGGGAGTAACCAACAAAAAAGGGGCTTGCCAAGCCCCTACCTTTAAACCTATAAAAAATTCCCTTGCTTAGCCTCCCCACGCCCAAAAAACGGTGGTTGCCCCTGTTTGCCTTGCCATAGCTGCAGGCGGTGGTGGCGGTGGGGTTACTCCTCCGCTGTCAGGACCACAGCCGCAGCCTCCGCGGAGTTGGGCTTGGGCAAGTGGGCTAAGCGCCACTTTGCGAAAATGTTGCAGCCCCTGGTTTGTTTTTTTCTGCTTTTTCATATTCTTTTGTATCCTCAAAAAAAAGTGTTGTAATATTAGGTATATTTGCAAAAATACTGCCTTGGGCACAAAAAACGAAACATCTAAACATTATTACACCCAACTACTAAATTATATCTAACCTATAAGTTATGTTGTTATCCACTACCCTACGTCTTGCGGGGCTGGCGTTGTGCCTTGCCTTTGCCCAAGCTACCTACGCCCAAACCACCCCCTCAAAAAAAACAAAAAGCCCCTTTGACAGCCTCTACGCCAAAGCCTACCAAGTGGGCAATGCCCAACCCGACTCGGCGATACACTACGCCAGCCAAGCCACAAGAGCCAGCCAAAAACCAGAAGAACAAGCCAATGCTCATAACTTATTGGCTTTTTATGCGCTAAATCAAGGCTATTATGCCCTTGCTATCAAACACTACCAAAAAGCGTATGATTTGTATAAGCAACCTAGCCAAAAAGCGGTAATGCTCAAAAACATAGCTTTTTGTTACAAAAATGCAGGCAACTATGAAAAAGCCACATCTATAGCTAAGAAAACAGTGCAGAACTTTACAACACTACAAGATACAACTAACTTAATTGAAGCATTTAACTTACTAGCAAACTGTTATACTGTTCAGGATAACTTTGGCAATACCAGTGAAACTTTTAAAAAAGCGATACAACTTACTCAAGGAAAACACAAAGCCAAATTAGCAAATATCTACGACGACCTTGCCCGCCTCAAAGAAAACCAAACCCAGTACGATTCAGCAATACATTACCAACGCCTTGCCCTGGAGCGCTTTGCCGAACCCAATGCCGCCCGAAAATGTACTCGTTTGGTGCGGCTAAGTTGGTATTATATGCTCAACCAAAACGCCCGCCAAGCCCGGCAGCACCTCAACCAAGCCCTGGCGCTTAAGCAAACCAGCCCCGTGAGCCACATTATGCTACAAGCCACCCATGGGCTATTGCTGTTTGTAGAGCGGCAAGAGCCTGAAGCCCGCCAAGCCATAGGGCGCAGCGATACCCTGCTGAAGCATTTGCGCCAACGCTCAAGCCACCCCATCCAGCAAAAGTTTGCCCGTAAGCTTGCCTACGAGATCAACCAGAGCGGCTACCAACTCTTAAAGCATTTGTGTTTTTATAGTGAGCAACGCGCCCGTTTTGCCCCCCACAAACAATGGTTTGCCGAACGCCTGCAATACAGCCAACAGCTTTACGAAGAAATACAGCTAAGGGTACACGCGCGCGACTCGTTGGTGATAGCCCGCACCCAACCCAAAACCCAAGTGCGGGTAGTGCGGCAAATATCTCCTTGGTGGTGGGTGGTGATAGCAGCCACTATAGCTATAGGGGGGTTGTGGCTATACAAGGCACGCGCCCAAACAATAAAAGCCCGTATACAAGAGGTGCAAGCCGAAACCGAACGAGTACAAGCCCAAGCCGAACAAGTACAAGCCCAAGCCGATTTTGTGGAGGCAATGAAGGCAAGCCCTATAGAGGGGCTTGGAGACATAAAACCCCAGGAAACCCACCTGCTACAAGAGGCAGCCCACCGCCTGCAACGCCCCCTAGAGCCCGACGAAGTAAAGCTGTTGGTGCTAGTGGTGCGGGGCTGTGCCTACAAACGCATAGCTGAGGAGCTAAAGATAAGCGAAGGTGCCACAAAAATGAGGGCACAACGGCTCAAAGAACGCTTAAAGGTACATAGTTTTCAAGAGTTGATGTAGGGCTACAGCGTCAACCCCTATAGGGCTATAGCATCAAACCCCTACAGGGCTACAGCGTCAACCCCTATAGGGCTACAGCATCAAACCCCTATAGGGCTACAGCATCAAACCCTATAGGGCTACAGCGTCAACCCCTATAGGGAAACATAAAAAAAGCACTGAGAAAGGTTTCTCAGTGCTTTTTTTATGCTTATGTAATTTACTACAAGCCTTAGTGATCTTTCATAAATAATTTGAGCCATTAAAGTGTATCTATTGCCCTCATTCTTCTCAAAAAAAAAGCCTCATAGCTTTGGCTATGCACCGTTTTTTTTGAATTGTCTGAGAACAATATATTTTCTTAAATTGGCACAGCTTATTTCTTCCAGATCACTATGCTTTAGTTTACCACCAGCTCGTCGAGCAATTGCCCCTTTCTTATGCCCTTGCCGCCAAGCTTAGCCCTTACCTCTAGCTTGTAGTTGCCACTGGCAAGCCCGGCCGGCACCATAAAAATAAGCTCAGAGGGTTTGTTACGAATAGTAGTAGGCGATTTGGTTTCGGTGCCATTGCTGGCAATAAAAAAAACACCCTGGTCGTTGTCGGCAGGGTCTATTTTTAGGCGGCTGCCGTTTAGTTGCCCTACCCCACCCGCCGTGAGGGTGTCATTGCTAGAGTCGCTTGCCACGTCTTTAAAATTGAGCAAAGTAGGCACAGGTTTGCTGGCTTCGGTTTTGGTAAACGACAACTCACTCAAAACCTTTTTGAGACGGGTACCTGCTTGTACGTTTATTTTGGCGTGGTGGCGGTTGCTGTCGTAGCGGTCGTTGCTGTCGGTAAACACCCCCTTGAGGCTCACCGATATATTAATCAATTCGGTATTGATGGCCTGTCCGTTTTTGATGGCTTCGGTAATGGCATCAAAAAACTCCTCTAATACCGATAGTGCCTCGGCTTTGGTAATGGTAGAGCCTCGCCCTATCATGGTTTCTATGATATTGTCTAGAGTAAGGGTTTGGTCATGCTGTACTTGTGCCATGTGGTCGTCGGGATCACTGGTCATTTGATTGTCGTACAGGGCATATTTGATTGCCATAATGTTGTTGTTTAAGGGGTTAAAATTTATTGAATTATGTTTATTTACGGGGTTGCTCGATCAGATGTTTTGCCTTGCTCCAAAAAGGGTACATACAATATTTACCTTCAAAAAATCATATATACAAATATTGCTTTTGGGGGTCATTTTTCGCCTGAAACGACCATAAGTGGGCACTTGAAAAAAATAGTCACAAAAAAAACAGGTAACTTTCAATTTTTTTTTGCCTGTAAATTGTGTTTAGCCCGCTAAATATTAACCCCTTGAAAACAAGTGGTTTAAAATAAAATGTGACTATTTTGTTACTTTATTTTGCTCAGGTAACGGTTCTAAAGTCAAAAATTTAGTCTCCCTTTAGCCCTTGTTTTGTATGTTTTGCCCCCCTACTTTTGTTGCATCAGAGTTGCTGATTTTGGGGCGCTGATTAACCGCAGCGCGTCCTACTTTCGGCATCGGTTTTTCTAAAAACCAGAAGGCGTTCAGCGCCTTCTTTCCCTTGAAGCATACAGCGCCCGTAGTGTGGTGTTGTTGTATTAGGTATGGCTTAAGGGGTGGCTGCTGGCTGCCCTTTAGCTTATAGTCGAGAGTCAGTAGACGATAGTCGGGAGAAGAAAAGCATCAAACAGTCAAACAATATAAAAACTCAAACAAATGAAAAAGATCTTAGACCAACTCAAAAAACGCCTGTTGCCGGGCAAAGGTAAAAAAACAGGCAACAAAAAAAACAAAGTAGAACTGCCCCCGGTGCTGTTGCCCATAGACCAAGCCGCTCAAGTACGCGAAGCCAAGCTTGCCCATTTGCGCGCTACCTGCGACGAGGTAATAGCCAAACTGCGCAACGGCGAAAAACTTACCCCTTACGACCAGGCACGTACTCAAATAGCCATTCAGGAGTTGATTAATAGTCGTTTTAATTACGAGTGAGTCAATTACGAATGGTTTAATTACGAATTACGAATGTTCGCAAAGCGAGGCTAAAAACTACGGTCTACCGACTACCAACTCCGGACTAAAGTATGAATGGCTTCGCCCAATTCGTAATTCGTAATTCTCAAGTTCGTAATTCTCAAATTTGTAATTACTATAAATGATGGTAAACAGGGAGACCCTGGCAGGCATGGTTAGCACCCAATAAGTGGTCAAACTTAGTTAGGGATAATAGTAAGCCCTGCCAGAGGTTTAGTTAATGATCGCTGCTTAGAGGGTAGCTTTTGGCTGCCCTTTAGCTTTTTAGTCGAGAGACGAGAGTTCATAGTCGGGAGTGGCTACGCCTCACAAACCATCAAACAATCAAACCATTACACAATCTAAATAAAATGACAAACAAACAACAATACCAGGCGCGGCAACTTGCCGCCGTAGAACTAGAGCGCCCCCACCAGGCGCCTACCCTCATAAAACTAGAGGCTATAGTAAGCATATTGCCTGATATGTGGTGGGAGCAACCCGCCGTGCGGCTCAGTCTGACCAACGGCAGCCAACACCGCATTGCTTTTGCCAGCCAGCAAGCCCGGGGCGCTTTTTACAATGAGGTATGCGAGCACTTCAGTGTGAGTCGTCATCAGGTAATAGAAATGCACTCAGAAGAAGCTTGTTAATTACAAATTGGTTTAATTACGAATGGTTCAATTACGAACCGACCAGAGGGAGCTCTGCGAAGCTAATTACGAATGAGTAAACCGACCAGAGGGAGCGCTGCTTTAGCTAATTACTAATGGCTTCGCCCAATTCGTAACCGCAGACCTTTAGGTCAAGCTCTGCTTTAGCTAATTCGTAATTCTCAAACTCGTAATTGATTCACTCGTAATTCCCTCATTCGTGATTTTTTGAAAAAAATATTAACTTTATACCTTATCAAACTTAACCCATGCACAAAAAAACGCAAGCAGATGACAACCAAGCCCAGGATCAAACGCAGGCACCGCAACCTGTACAGAAAAAAACAAAAGCGCCTGAGAAAAAAACCGGGCAAAGCCAGGGTACTACCCATGGCATACCCACGGTAGGCGGCGACTTGCCCCCCATAGAGAGCAAGCACCTACCCCACCGCAGCAATTACAAAAACCACAAGGCAAAACAAACGCCCTACCAAAGCCGCCCACAGTTGCCGCATACCAGCGACTATACCCGGCGAATGACGGAGGAACAACGCAAAGAGCCAACCCTCCCCGTGGGTCTTACCGGAGACATTACTTTGTATAAATGGGTGTTTTTGGAAACCGACACCACCCGTGGTGGCAAAAAGCTGCCCTTTAAGCTGAGCGGCGAGGTGGCTATCATGATTCCTAAGCGCACCACCCAACCCATACCCACGGGTACGACGCTCGACAAGTATGTAAAAGCGTCGCGTTCGGGTGGGGGCACCACCATCAAAGAAGTGCACAGCCCCAAGGGGCAAAAAACCCTGGGCAAGTACTCTAGCAAGTTGTTTGACCTGAACACCCAAGAGGCAGTAATGGGCGGGATTAAGCTCAAGTTGAGCGCAGGCTTTATGGAGTTTAAAACCTCGATGAAAGATGCCAAAAAACTGAAAACCAACCCTCAAAGCAACCTCGCCAACGGAGTAAACCCCCACACTGCCCGTGTAGGCAAGGGCGTAATGGGCATGGGCTTTGATTTTGACCCCTTCAATATCTCGTTGAAAGTAACGGGCAGGCTCCACAAAAACAGCCCCCAAAACGAAATATTTGGGTTTATATCGCATTTGCCTTTGGTAAAGCAGGCATTGGCATCGGGCATTACTATAGACATAGTAGGGGCGCTCAAAATATCGCCTACTATAGGTTTTATGGAGTATGGCAAGGTAAAAGCCCAAAAAGAAGCCCTCAAAAAGCTGGAAACCAGCAAACGCCAACAAATAGGGCTAGAGGCCCAAGCCAGCACCCACCCAGAAAAACAACGCAAGCTCAAGAAACTGGGCAAGCAACGCCACCAGCTCAACCGGGCAATAAAAAAAGACCCCAAGCTACACCAGCTAATGGAAGACCTGAAGGCACAACAGAAAAAAATAGACCAACTCAACCAAGACCACCAGCTGGCGCGCCAAAGCCGAAAAGACCTCGCCAACACGCCGCGTAAAAAATGGAAAGAGGTGCCCAAAAAAAAGTTTGGGCAAGCCGTGCGCCAAGATGTAAACCTGACCTCGATAGACCGCACCATAGAGCAAAATAAACTAAAGCAACTCAACGCCCAAATGCGCGCCGAAGAAAACAAGCTGGCCAAAAAGCTGGGGCTGGACGCCGACATACCCTCGCAAAAACAGCTCATAGCCCAGCAAAAAGCCCTGAGCAAAAAAGCTAAAAACCAGGCTAAAGAACTTAAAAGGCTCAAGGCAGCAACAAAACAGCACCTGGCCGATGTAGAAAAAATAGCGGGAGAGTATAGCACCAAATACGGCAAAAAGATGGGGGCAAGGGCAGTGCAGTTTGCCCGGGTGGTGGCTCACCTCAACCTCGCCATGGACACCATAGACGGCTTGGCGCTGTTGCTTGCCTTTTTGATCAAGCCCGACCGTGCCACCCACATCTTTAACAGCAAAAACACCATAAGCGCCACCGACATGCTGCTGCTACTGGCGCAAGACCTGCCCGAAGGCGACCAGGAAAACAGTGCGCACGGCACCACCGACTGGCGCAAGGCTGCCACCAGCGACCAAAACAAGGCAGGCAAGGGCAAAGCCGCTGCCCGCACCCGCCAGGAGGCAACGGGCGACACGGTAGTGGGCAAGGGCAAAACCAGCCCCACCAAACCCCACGACAAACACGGCAACGGCAACCGAGAGGAGATAATGAAGGTGGTTTTTTCTAACCTTCAGGCCAAAGCCTTGTGGCAAACCCTGCTTGCCGAGGCCATTTTACGGGGAACCCACGACGCTTTTTTTGCCGACTTTACCCTGCAACACGCCCAGGCGTTGGTACGTATTGCCCAAAAGTATGGCGATGAGCTGGACATAAGCAAAACCGCCCGGGAGTATAGCCAAGCTGCCCAAAAAACCACTAAAGGCACGATGGACGACTACCTGGCGAAGCTAGAGGGGGCTTGTGCCCGCACCCTGGACCCTACCATAAAAAAGGGCAAAGAAGATGACCCCAAGGTAGACCGCGAAAATCAACACGTGGTGCACGATAAAGGGTTGGAGAAGGAAAAGGGGAAACTTGAGGGAGTAGCAAAAGAAACTAGAAGTATTCCTGTGGGTGTAGTAAGTGCCAAACCAGATGGGGGGCGTTATGTAATAGATGTGATAGAGAATGCCTACAAGGTAGGCTCTACCTTGACGTTAAATTTTGTGGGGACTACCAAGGTAAAAAGCATTTTAGGGATATAGT